>CAIWXG010000247.1 GCA_903916555.1 uncultured Bacteroidota bacterium | reverse complement strand
TATCGTTACTTGTTGTAAAAACTACTTTGAATGATTAATTTTACCCGCTTATTATTTTTAGGTGAAATTTTTAGTGTAAAAAAACGTTTAGTAAAAAATAGATAATATGAAAAGATTGATTTACGTATCAAATTTAATGGTTCTTTGCTTTGTTTTATTTTCAATTAGTGTAAAAGCGCAAGTACCGGTAATAACAACAAACCCTGCAAATACCACAATATGTAGTGGTTCTACTGCAATACTTACTATTGCTGCTACCAATACGCCTACAGCCTATTACTGGCAGTCATCAGTAGATTCGGGTGCCACTTGGCATATAGTATGGGCAGGAGGTGCTTTTTCAGGAGTTACAACCGATTCTTTGCATATAACGGCTGCTACTGCTTTTACTAATTATTGGTTTAGGTGTTATGCAATAAATGGTGTTGATACGTCTTTAGCTTCCGCACATGCGGTTTTTACCGTTGATACCAACTTAGTAAGCGGTGTTATTTCCGGTGCTACTCATGTTTGTGTAGGTTCTACTATAACCTTATCTGATAGTTCTTTAATGGGTGGAACTTGGGGAAGCCGTACACATTCTATGGATACTTTAAATAATATGGGTGTATTATATGGAATAGCTGCCGGTACTGATTCTGTTTGGATTACAGCGACAAATACATGTGGTACTGTTTCTACATTTACAAATATTAGAATTGATTCATTGCCTTATGCAGGTGTTATATATGGTGCAATGTCTATTTGCCCACATAATACAGATACATTACATGACACGATGAGATTAGGTGGTACTTGGAGTAGCAGTAATTTAATGATAGACAGTATTAGCCATTCCGGTGTCGTTTATGGAATAAGTGGCGGTGTAGATACCATTTATTATAGTTATTCTGACGGTAGATGTATTGGTAAAACAGAACAAATATTTACGGTAAACCCTGCACCAAATGCCGGTATGATTTTGGGTGGAGACAGTGTTTGTCATGGTGCAACAATTACTTTAACAAGTACAGTTAGCGGTGGTATCTGGAGAAATATTAATAGAACAATTGATACAATTAATACTGCAGGTATTGTATATGGAATTATGCCGGGTATGGATACTATTTGGTATAAAGCAACAAATTCATGTGGTGGGGACAGTGTATATATGGTTTTTAGAGTAGATTCTGCACCTGCTGCTTATTCAATAACCGGCCCTACAAGTGTATGTATCAGTGGTTCAATAACACTTGAAAACAGGAATACCGAAGGAGCACATGTATGGAGTGCAAGTAATGGTAATGCAAGTGCATTATTTAACGGACATATAATTGGTATCATGGCAGGCATAGATACCATTACATATACATTTACAAATGCATGTGGTACTGTTTCTTCTTCAATAGATATTACAATACAAGCACCGCTTACTGTAGGTGTAATTACTGGTACAAGAAGAGTATGTACAGGTTCTGATATTACACTTACGGATGCAACAACAGGAGGATATTGGATTAGTGGTAATTCTTCGATTGCTACAATAGATGGACCGGGTTTAGTAACCGGTAGAGGACAAGGTACAGTTGCCATTTCCTATTTATTATGGAATTCTTGTGGTGCAAGTGTAGATACTTATAATGTACATGTATATCGTGATGCCGCAATGATTACCGGCAACGATAGCGTAGGTGTTGGTTTTGTTCGTGTATTAACAGATAGTACTTGGGGTGGTGTATGGACAAGCAGTAACAATGCTATTGCTACTGTTGACAGTGTTGGAAATGTAACTGGCGTTAGTGTTGGTTTTGATACAATTACTTATACCGTTACAAATTTTTGCGGTACATCTATGGCAACAAAAATTATGCAAGTAGGTACTTTAGTTATACCAGGTTATATCACAGGACCTGATAGCGTTTGTTTTGGTGTAAATACCGTTTATTCTGATACGATTTTAGGGGGTATTTGGTCTTTAAGTAATAGTAATGCAACTGTTCGTACCGATGATTCTTCTGAAGGAGTAGTAATGGGATTAGTTCCTTACACTTATGATACACTTTATTATACTTATAATACCGGCTTTGGAGCAGTTACTTTATCTAAAGTGATTTACATAGATACCCTACCTTATGATTCTATCTATTATTATCAAATTATTTCCTTAGGTGGTTCTTATCCATTAAAAGACTCTATAGTAGGTGGTCATTGGTCAACAGCTAATCCGGGTGTATGGACTTCAAGCGACCCTTTAAGTATTTCTATTGTAGGTAATTTTATGGTTGTTCTTAAACCTTCAACACACGATTCGGTTACCATATCGCATACAGTAAACAATGCCTGTGGTTCATTAACTTATAGTGTCGTATATCAATTACGTGCAGCAGGTATAAAGAATATAAATGCTAATATATCATCATTAAATGTATATCCTAATCCGAGCCAAGGTAGTATTTCAGTTAATTTAATTTCTGATGTTACAGAGCCGGTTACTATTACAGTTTGCAATATGGTAGGCGAAAAAGTAAAAGAATTCACTACTGTTTCTAATACTGCTAACGACATTACGTTAAACCAACCTGATGGTGTTTATTTCTTGACTGCAAATACAGCAACAGGAAAATATGAAACTAAAATTGTTCTTACAAAATAGTTGTAAACTATTATTATTTGAATAAATATAAAAAGCGAGGTGTAATACCTCGCTTTTTATATTTATTCAAATAATATTAAAGTTCCACAAAATCGTTGTTATTAATACCTTGTTTTTATAAAATACTTTCTGTAAGTAACCTTACAATTCTAAAGAATATATATTGTTTTATGTATAACAACCCATTTTATATACTTAGAAGTAAAATAGAGCAATTAGTAAAATTACCCGAAGAAGAATGGCAATTATTGGTGCCTTTTTTAGAATTTAAAAGTATAAAAAAAGGTCATTTTTTTGCAAAAGAAGGAAAGATTGGGGGCGAAATAGGTATAATAGTACAGGGTACTATGCGGCACTTTTACACCATAGACGGACAAGAAAAAACGACCTACTTTTATTTCGAGAATGCATTTGTTGGGCCTTATATTAGCTTCATTAGCGGTAAGCCGTCATTAATAAATATTGATGCCTTAATAGATACAGAGCTTATTGTTTTTCCGTATAAAATAATGCTGCAGTTACAACAAAAAAATATTATTTGGGAACGCTTCGGTAGGCTTATTGCAGAATGGGCTTTAATAGGTACAGAAGAACGAATGGTAGAATTACTTACTCTAAATCCTGAACAGCGATATATTAAACTATTAGAAAGCAATAAGAATAAAATTACAGAACGTATTCCACAACATCTTATTGCAAACTATCTGGGTATTACCCCTGTAAGCCTAAGCCGTATAAGAAACAGATATATGAAACGGTAATTTGTAGATATGGTATTTTTTGCTCTTGTTGATTTCCAAATTAAAAAAATCATCTAAAAATAAACGATTGTCCGTTTATTTATTATTTTTAATTTATTGTTTTCATAAACAAGTTTTTTAAGCCAATTGCCATGGCTATCCATTTCTTCGTATTTAAAAGTTGTTTTAAAAGCTAATATACCGGTAGGGTCTATATAATCTTGTTCTGTTTCCCTGCCATTGGCATCATATTTAAACTCTAATTTAAATTCTAAGCTATCGTTTTTATTATAATAGTCTTCTCTTATTTTATTTCCCGAAATGTCAAATTTATTTATTGCTTTAAATTCTATACTATTATCTGCCTCATAATTAATAAATTCTATTTGTTTGCCATAGTCATCATAATGAAAAATACTCTTTTTTATTAAGCTGTTTTTGGCATCCATTTCATCTGTTTCGGCTAATTTGTTTTTATTGTCATATATATGTATCAACCTCGTTTCCTGTACATTATCTTCATTATATAACATACTTTCTGATAAATAACCTTGAGGATTATAGATATAGGTTTCTTTATAATCAATTCTGCCTTTTTTATTGAAAGCGTTTACTTCAATTTTATTTCCATTATTATCAAAAACGCTGTTTATTTTATTAAATAAAACCTTTGACCCAATACCAAAAGTATATTTTACAATATATTCCTGTTCTACAATTGTTTTTACTTTACCGGCAAGTTTATCTGTTTTGTTTCCTTTATTGTCTTGGGCAAATAAGGAAAAGGAACAAAACATAAAATAGAATACACTCAATTTCATAATAAACAATTTAGGAATTAAAGATACCTATTTTATAGTTATTAGACCTATTCAAGTTTGAAATTCACACCGAATACATTTGTATTGATAATTTCTTAATGCTAATGGAATATTTTTTTAGCAATATCACTTTTTTTATCTTTCTTTGACAAGTTGATAATTGCAAAATAAATGAATAAAATTAATATTAAATATTTTTCACTTTTATGTTACTTGTTATTAGGCTTTATTAATATTGCCCAAACGCAAACCAAAGATACTAACTTATTTAATTGTCTTAAATGGCGTATGATAGGTCCGTATCGTGGTGGTAGAACGGTTGGTGCTTCGGGCGATTTGCAGCATCCTAATATATTTTATATAGGGGTAAATAATGGTGGTGTCTGGAAAACAGATGATTATGGCAGAACATGGAATCCTATTTTCGATAATCAATCTACCGGCTCTATTGGTGATGTTGCGGTAGCACCCACTAATTCTAATATTATATATGTAGGTAGTGGCGAAGGTTTGCAAAGACCTGATTTGTCGGTAGGTAATGGTATGTATAAGTCGGTTGATGGAGGAAAAACATGGCAAAATATAGGTCTTGATTCTGGTTTGCAAAGTGGGGGTATCTCCATAGACCCTAAAAATGAGAATATTGTTTTTGCAGCTGTATTGGGTCATCCCTATGGACCAAATACCCAAAGGGGTGTTTTTAAAACCACAAATGGGGGTAATACATGGAATAAAGTACTTTATATTGACGAAAATACGGGTGCAATACAGGTAACAATAGACCCTGAAAATACTAATATCGTTTATGCAGACATGTATGCAGGTCGTTTAGCCCCATGGGAAAACGGAGAATGGCACGGAACAAACAGTGGACTTTACAAATCTATAGACGGAGGTAATACTTGGAAACAATTAAAAAACGGGCTGCCCGATGCTACAAAGGATGGATTAACACGGATTGGTTTTTGTATAGCTCCCTCTATGCACAATCGCTTATATGCAGTTGTAAGCAGCAACGAGCAAACAGGTGGTATATATCGTAGCGATGATGCCGGAGAGAACTGGGTGAAAATGAATGCCGATAAGCGACTTTGGGACAGAGGTACAGACTTTGCAGAAGTGAAAGTGGACCCAAAGAATGCAGACATTGTTTATGATGCCAATGTGGTGGTTTGGAAATCGACAGATGGTGGTAAAACATGGGACGGTTTTAAAGGTGCTCCCGGTGGTGATGACTACCACAGATTATGGATAAACCCGCAAAATACAGACATTATCTTATGTGCGAATGACCAAGGTGGCATTGTAACCGTTAATAGCGGAGACACTTGGAGTTCTTGGTATAACCAACCAACAGCACAATTATATCACGTAAGTGCAGATAATGCATTTCCTTATAATGTGTATAGCGGGCAGCAAGAAAGTGGTTCGGTAGGTATAAGTTCTCGTGGAAACGATGGGGCTATTACCGTTAGAGATTGGCATTCTGTAAGTGCCGAAGAATATGGTTACGTTGTAGCCGACCCGCTTGACCCTAATATAATTTATGGTGGCAAAATATCTAAATACGACAAACGTACCGGGCAAGCACAGAATATAAGCCCCGATATTACACATTCGGGCAACTATCGGTTTATACGTACAGCTCCTATTGTTTTTTCTCCTATTGATAATAAAACATTGTTTTATGCCGGCAATGTATTATTTAAAACCCTTGATGGTGGCAATTCGTGGAGGATAATAAGCCCCGACCTTACCCGTAAAAACTATGATATTGCCGAGTGCATAGGCATTTATAGAAACAAATATATGAGTACAATGCCACAAAGAGGCGTAATTTATACCATTGCATTGTCGCCCATAGACAGTAACTTGATATGGGCAGGCACAGACGATGGTTATATTCATATTACGCATAACGGTGGTAAAAACTGGCAAAATGTTACCCCGACTAACCTAACTTCTTGGAGTAAAATCTCAATTTTGGACGCTAGCCATACAGATAAAAATACAGCCTATGCCGCAGTTAACAGAATAAGATTAGACGACTACAGCCCACATATTTATAAAACAACAGATGGTGGCAAAACCTGGAATGAAATAGTAAAAGGCTTACCTAATAACCCCATTAATGTTGTAAAAGAAGACCCCTTGCAAGCAGGTTTGCTTTATGCAGGTTCGGAAACAGCAGTGTATGTTTCTTTTGATGCCGGAGAAAATTGGCAGACCTTAAGAAGTAATATGCCGGCAACTTCTATTAGGGACTTAACGATTAAAGACGATGATTTGATTGTGGCGACACATGGTCGTTCTTTCTGGATAATGGATAATATAAACCCTTTAAGACAAATAGCCGCCAATAAAATAGTAAATAAAGTAGTACTTTATAAACCTCAAAGAGCAATACGAGTAAGGTGGAATTTAAATGCAGATACTCCACTACCCAAAGAAGAACCGGTTGGTAAAAACCCGCCCGATGGAGCCATTATAGATTATTATTTAAAGGTAAAAACCAATTCTGAAATTACCCTTGATATTATAGACAATAGAGGCAATACAATTCGTCATTATAGTTCTAAAGACACGTTATTTACAATACCAAATGTAAATATTCCTTTATATTGGATACGTTCACAGCAAATATTATCAAATTCGGCCGGTTCGCATCGTTTTTTATGGGATATGCACTATACTCCTTTAAATCTCCCACCTTCTTACTCAATAGGGGCTATACACGAAGATACACCTCCTAGCCCTACAAGCCCATGGGTTATGCCGGGCAACTATACTGTAAAATTCAATGTTGACGGTAATAGTTATACTCAGAATCTATCTATTAATATGGACCCACGCGTAAAGGCAAGTCTAAAAGAGTTACAGCTACAGCATGATTTATCGTTACAATGTTACCAAAACAGACAAAAGTGTAATATAATTTTACCAAAACTAAATAATATTAAGCAACAATTAAACAGCTACATTAAAGTGCAGCAATACGATATTGCACAAACAATTAAAGATACTCTATTGCCCGCAATTGGTAATTTACTTGGTAATGAAGCTTCTAATAGCTTAAATATACTAAATGATAGGCAGACAGCAATATTCGATAACCTGCAAGGTGCTGATATACCACCTACAACCCAATGTATTACAGCAGCAAAGGAAACCAATGCTAATGTAACGGAACTTTTAAAGCAAGCCACTCTTTTGTTTGAAAAAATTAAAAATTTTAATGTAAAGCTTAGAAATGCACACTTACCTGAATTGATTAATGAAAAGTAGGTTTGGGTAAATATCATAATATTGTATAATTTTATAACTATACAATATTATGATATTTTATATAAGTATAATGGTAAATATATTCGCTTGTTTATTTTTACTTATCAACAAGCGAATATATTAGATTATTGACGAATGTCCATTTCCTTTATCAAATTATCGGCATGACCTAATTTATCTACTAAAAATAGAATATATCTAATGTCGCAGATTATAGTACGCTTGTAATTTTTATCGAAAGCTATATCACCACTCATTGCTTCCCAGTTGCCATCAAAAGCTGTACCTATTAATTCACCGTTAGCATTCATAACCGGGCTACCTGAGTTACCGCCTGTTATATCGTTTGTAGTAATAAAACAAGTATGCAAAGTACCGTCTTTGTCGGCATAACGACCATAATTCTTTGCTTTATAAAGTTCTACTAAATCTTTTGGTACATCAAATTCTTCGCTACCCCTTTTGTATTTTGCCATTAATCCATCTATTGTAGTAAAATAATTATAGTGTACCCCATCTTGAGGCTCATAACTTAATACTTCGCCATAAGTAACACGCATAGTAGAATTTGCGTCAGGATAGAAATTGGTATTTTTCTTCCATGTCATTAAGCTACGAACATATTCTTTGCTTAAATCTGCTTTTTTAATATTATATGCATCAATTTTTGGCTTATAATTTTTTTCATAATTAGTTGCAAAGCTCATCACATATTTCATCATTTCATCCTTTTTTAGTTTACCCAAATCCGGATTGGCACAAAACTCATTAAATATGTTACTATCTATAAACATCGTTTTAGAAAAAACCTTTTCAACATAATCAGTATAAGCTTGTAGTTTATTTTCTTTTTTCTTTAGTATAGTTGTTTCATAAATATCAGGTAATTGATTTTTGGGCACATTATCGTAATATTTCTTGGTCATTTCTGCCATCATTTCTTTGTCTGTGCTTGTTTCAAATGTTTTAGCGCCTGCTCTGCGTATATTTTTTGCCATAGTTACATATTTTTTTATGCTATCTTGGTAAGCAGAATCAGATAAAGATTTAAAATTACCGGCTTCATATTTTTCTAACCACTCATATAGTCCTTTACTACCTAATGCCATTTTTGTAATAGAAGGAGCCATAAAACACTCTGAATAATAGTAAGGTTCTTTTATAATTGGTTTAATATCTGTAAATAATGTTTCGTATTTCTTCATTAATCCCATTTCACCATTATTTGTTACTGTTGCCCATTTAGTAAAATCTTCTTCTATTCTTGATTTTTGTTCCACAACATTCAATCTTTTAAGTTGTTCTGTTTGTCCAATATAATATTTCCAGTAATTAGCCACACTAGCATAAGTACTAGTAAGTTTTAAATAAGTAGATTTATCCATATCCATGTGTTTATGCAAAATAGATAAACGTAAGTCGCGAATAGAAACGATTGTAGGATTGATTTCATTAATTGCCAAATTAACTCCATAAGAAACTTCATATCTGTTTGTGCGTCCCGGATAACCGAAAATCATAGCATAATCATGTTCTTGAGTCCCTTTAATAGATATAGGTAAGTATTTTGCCGGATGATAAGGTACATTAGTTGTACTGTATGCTTTAGGCAAATTATTACTGTCGGCATATATTCTGAACATTGAAAAGTCGGAAGTATGTCTCGGCCACATCCAGTTATCGGTTTCTCCACCAAATTTACCCAATGATTTAGGAGGATTGCCTACTAACCTTACATCTGTATATCTTCTGTATATTAATAGTAATGTTTGATTTCCATTAAAATAGTCTTTTACATTTGCTACATATTGTCCTTTATTTGCAGCAGAATCTTCTATTTTTTTCTTCAGTTCATTATATTTTTTTGTATATTCTTCACCGGTAGCATTACCTGTAGCCTCTTTTATTCTATCTGTAATATCGTCCATACTTAATAAAAACAAAGCCGTTACACCTTGCGCCGGCAATTCTTGTTTTAAGCTATTTGCCCAAAAACCATCATCAAGCAGGTTTCTGTCAACGGTACTTAAAGATGCTATTGCATCATAACCACAATGGTGGTTGGTTAGTAATAATCCGTCAGCAGAAATCATTTCGGCTGTGCAACCACCGCCAAATTGTAAAATAGCATCTTTAAGACTACTATGGTTAATACTATATAAATCTTCTTTTGTTAATCGCAGACCTTTTTTCTGCATATCTTCGTAGTTCTTACCTATCAACATAGGTATCCACATGCCCTCATCTGCCCTTACCACACAAACCATGATTACCATAGCAATCAGCAAAATATTTTTTTTCATTCCGTAAATTTTAGTATAACGGTCAAAAATAATAGTATTTTTTTAATAAACGATATAAAAAGAGCCATAATCTATAATGACTATGGCTCTCAAAACAATTTAATCAATTTATCTTACCTCAACAAGGTAATATTTCCTTGATGTTTCTCTTTCTCGCCATCCTTAAATGTAGCCTCTATTATAAAAATATAAACTCCTTCGGGTTGTTGTATATCATTTAAATTGCCATCCCAACCTCTGCCATCTGTTCTCGTTGTCTCAAATATCAATTGTCCCCAACGATTATAGATATCCATTTTAAAGGTAACCAAACTGCTCGTTAATAATTGTCTCGGGAAGAAATAATCATTGATACCATCTCCATTCGGTGTAAAAACATTCGGTACATTCATATAACAATCTGATTTTACTGTTATCGTATCCGTTAATTCGCACCCATTTATGCGTACTGTAGCATAATAGTTACCCGGTAGCGTTACATTTACCGATGCCGTACTATCACCGGTATTCCAACGCCAGTGTGCATTCGGATTGCCGATATTCGTTTTGTCCATTAATGTTAGCATATCGCTTCCGGGGCATATTGCCGTATCGCCTCCCAAATAGATTTGTGGATACGGTATTACATTGATGGTTCTGCTTGTACTTATATTAGGGCAAGCTCTGTAATAGGCTACCATATTTACTGTTATTGTTCCGGTGGCTTCATAGCCATGTATTACAGGGTTTACATTCTGCATACTATCTCCGTCTCCAAATTCCCACGATACGCCTAAATTACCTATTTGTGTATATTCACCTGTAAAAGTTACTGCTCCACCACGACAAAATATGGTGTCAGTAGCCAATATTGCTGCCGGACTTGCTGAATCCACATATAAATACTGTATATTCGTATCTCGGCATGGTACATCATTGGTTGCTATCAGCATTACTTTATATACAGACGAATGGGGATAAAAATGCGTTGTCGTTGTTACTGCCGTTGATGTGGCTCCGTCTCCAAAACTCCATACATAACTATTGCCTGTACCGGTAGAACGGTTGGTAAAGGTTACCGTACTGCCCTGGCAAATAGGGCTATGGTCTATTGTATCGTCTGCATGTACAAAATTAGATAAGGTGATTGTTTTTAAGGTACTGTCGAAACATCTTGTATTCGACAATATCAATTTTATAGTATAAGTTCCTTGTCCATAATAAATATGGGTAGGGTTCTTATTCGTGTCCGCAGGTGTACCGTCTCCAAAAGTCCATGTGTATATCATACCCGAATCTGGGGTAGATAAATTGGTACATTTTACCGTATCACCTTTACATCCCAAATGTATCAGGGTATCGAAACCCGAATGGATACTTGGGGCAGTTAATGCCGGTGGCGTAAGTATATTGGATGTGCAACTGCCTGAATGTGCTACAAAACCGGCATAACTGCCTGCACATGCATTTTGTATCACAAACAAACTGTCTGTGCTTACATAAGCACTTACTGCCGGTTGCGGTACACCATTAAAGGTGTAATTTACCGTATCTGTTTGTCCGGGATGTAAACCATGTAAAATAATTTCACCATTGCAGAAACCGCATATTGTAGGGTTTGTTTCTGTAACATAACTCATTGTAAAGGGCGGATTAATTAAAGTATCCGGCCCCATAATATTGGATACACAAGTACCGTATTTCAGCTTTATATTACTGTATATGCCTGCAGGTAGTCCGGTAAGGTGGGCAATACTGTCTAAGCCTATCAATACATTTATAGTTCCGGGTGTACCATTAAATAAATAAGTTACCGTATCTATTGCTCCTGATGGTAATTTCTTGATGTCAATTGTACCGAACCCACCACAGTAAATAGGCGAGCTAAAGGTATCGGTAAGAATAAATGGTGGCGGCACAGGCATATTTACAAATGTATCTACACCACATAAGGTGGATACGTGTGAGTATATTTTAAATGTATCTATTCCCGGTGCCAATGTATCGCTAAAAACACCTGTAACACTCGGGTAGGTTTGTATTGTGGTGCCACCTTGTATTACATCTATTACCCATGGCGAACCTGCACCACCGGGAATTAATGTTACAATACCCCTTGATGTACAAGAACTTTGAGAAACAACTGCTAATGATATGGCAGGAACCGGTAAGATATTTATTGAAAAGGCTTTTACTGTTCTACCGTTTACAGGGCAATTGTCATCGGTAAAATTTAAGTAAAATACATAAGTACCGGGTATAACAGTATTAGAATTCCAAGTAACTAAGCAATCAGGGTGATTGGTAGAATCGTTAGTAACAGCAAGGGTACAACCGGCAGGCATACCGGTTGAAGTAACAAAAATGTGGTTGTTAGTATCCGATGGTTCGCGTGGTGAAATATGAAAAGTGAAAGGACCTGAATTCTGGCATATATTAAAATTAACACTATCCGAAGCAAT
>CAIWXG010000246.1 GCA_903916555.1 uncultured Bacteroidota bacterium | reverse complement strand
TCTTTATTTTCAGTACTATCGTCATCGTCTGCTTGGTAGTTTTCGGGTACTAATCGCTCATCAAAATCATACAATATCGTTAATAAATTATCTGTAATTGTAAGCACAGAAATTTCATCATTACTTATAAACGCCCCTTGCATTTTTTTAGGAAAAGCAGCTAATTCCTTGCCAGCAGCCGGCTGGGGTTTTGTAAAAGAAGGTGCATTATCCGTTTCGCACGATGCAAAAAAGAAAACTACAAGCAATGCTACTATCCATTTTTTCATAATAACAACTATTATTTGTTTCAAAGGTATAGAAAAGAGTGTTTAAGTAAAAGATTAATCTACTTTTTCAGCTACGCCTATTCCAAATAAGGCATAGTCATATATTACTGGGTCATTAGGATTCAGCTTTTTAAGAAAAGCTGTAAGTGTAACTGCATTTTGCCAAGTAGCTTTTAAATCGGGTATTAACTGTAGCCTATAAGCTACACGAGCCACATGAACATCAAGAGGGCAAATTAACTGCGATGGTTTTATTTTTGCCCATATACCAAAATCTACCCCTTGTTCATCTTTTCTTACCATCCATCTTAAATACATGTTTATACGTTTACAGGCAGAATTATTTACAGGTGTAGCAATGTGTTTTTTAGTTCTGTCGGGGTGTTCGAAAGAGAAAAAATAATTATGAAAATGTACTAAAGCAGCCTCCACATTGGGCGAAAAATAATCGTGAAGTGGCACAAATGCACTTTCTAACGATTCGTATTGGCGGTAATGATATTGTAGAAAAGTAATAAAATAAAGCAAATCGGTTGCATTAAATGTTCTATGTACAAAATCTGTAAATGGTTTCAATTGTTCCGGTTCATGATTCATAATAAACTCATAAGGTTTATCACCCATTAATTGCATTATCTTATTGGTATTATTAATAATAGTTGTTCTGTTACCCCAAGCTAATATAGCAGCAAAAAGTCCGGCAATTTCAATATCTTGTTTTTTAGAATACTTATGTGGTATGCTAATTGGGTCTTTTTCTATAAAATCTTTTTGGTTGTAAAGCTCCACCTTACTATTTAATAATTGTTTTAGTGTATGCAGTATAACAGTCATTTACCTTATATTAATTACGATTCTAATTATACAATATATTGCATTAAAATTCAAAATGTGCACTTACGAAAATGCCGAAATATCTCGACTTTGATTCTGATGCTAATGGTGTTGGTGTTATACGCCAAACAAAATCGAGCCTTAAAACCTGAAAAATATTTGAAACACCTGTACCCATTTCTAAATAAGGATTACCTTGCAATGTTCTAAACGGGAAATTCTTATTTAAATTTAATTGCTGGTTCTCGATGCTTAAAGAGCCAATAATACCTTTTGCTGTCCAAAACTGTCTGAATTTTAGCTTTTTAAACAAAGGTATATAGTTAAAAATGCCTCCGCCAATAGTATGTTCAAAATTGAAGCCTGCATATTGGTCGCTAATAAACTCGTACGAATTCATCATTTCAAAAGTATATTTATCGTAATAATAATATTCATTGCCAGGGTGTATTACCAGTAATGGATAAGGTAAGGTATTAAAATATTTACCCGCATATATATTATAAAAAACATGCCCAAATGGCGGTACGTTAATATTCTCCTTTACCGACAGTCTGGCTTTTTGATAATTATAGGCACTATTTAATACACCTTTTACACCTGCATTTACTTCAAACTCAACAACCGGGTATTTTGTGCCTACATTAATTTGTAATATTCTACCTTCTAAATATTTCTCTCTATAGGCATATCTCAAATTGATGCCAATTTCGGAGCTGATAACAGAATTAGAAGGTTTACCATTTATATCATAAAATATTCCGGCAGAAGGCAACGGTGCATAAGGAGTATATTGTACATGTTGCAGTATCAACATATTACTTAATCCATAATGATTTCTTCTAAATAGTTCTATTCTATCATTATCAAAAAAGGCTTGTTTCCAACCAATTCCTGGCTTTCGTATTAAAGAACTAAATAAATTGTCTGTTTTGAAATGATTAAAATTATCAAAACTTTGATTTAGGTCGTGAATAACTTTCCCGTAAACATACATTCTGGGATTGCGGTTAAAAACCCATAAGCCATCTAACCCATATTTAAATCGATTATCTTTATCGCCATAAGCCAGATAGGAGGTTAAATAAATATCTCTATACTTTTTAGGACTACCTATAGAAACTCTGAATCTATTACCCTCAACCGGATTACTACTATATATATAGTAATAAGGGCCTAGCTCCATAAACCCTATATCTTTAACACCGGCAGCAAGAAACGTAATGGTATTTTTATATAAAGTAGTAATAGGCATAGCATTAATGGTATCTACCATTTTATAAATTGCCTTTTCGTTTTTTGATAGGCTATCGGGTCTATTCTTGCTCCACCATAAATCTGTTTTTTGTTTTGCCGAATCTAATTTTACCACTTCATCTTTCAATTTCGGGTCGTTCAATACCCTATCTATAGCAGTATCGTTAATAGATATATGGTGGTATGTTGTTGTTTTCCTGCCTATCATACCCGGAATTTTATTTGCACCATAGAAAGTAAAGTTGGCAATAAATTTATCTTTAGTACAAAACCAGAAACTGTCTATAGGTGCAAATTCTTGATATAAACTTACTTTATCTACCCAGTTAATATTTACTTCTTTGCCTACATTCATACTTATGCGTTCTAAAGCATATAAAGTATCTACTACCCAAAAGTCGCCTGTAAAGCAATTTTCACTCTCGCGTTTAGGCTTAAATTGTACCAGAATTATATTATGCCCATACGCTTTCTGTGTATCAATAATGGTGTATTTATAATAAAAAGCACCTTCGTTACTAATAGGACTAACAAATTTTTTATCGAATACAGGAATAAAATTGCGATACACATTTACATTTTGATATAAAGAACCTAAGTATTTAACCATACTTTCATTATTTACACCCTTTATCATACTTGCTTTTATAATTTCTTTTTGTTTTTTCGGGTTATTTTGAAAATAGTAATCCGAAAGTGTTTCTGTCATATATAAAGGCAAATATGGTTTTGTGTCAGATTCAGAATCCAGATTATCAAATATAAAAGAATAGCTTTTAAGCATAGGTATTTTTTCAAATTGCTCTTTCGTCATACGCTGCAAATCCGCTTCTAACTTATTATAAGCTTCGTATTTATAGCTTGTTGCTTTATCTTGATTATTTATTGGTTTATGTTCTATTATTCTTTTTAATAGAAGTAGTGCAGGGTCCACACCTTTTGCATGTATTGTAATACCGTCTAATACTGCCGCAGAACGTTCCATTTCTACATTAAACGTATATTCATGAATAGAATGATTTAAAAATTTTATATGTGCAGCGTAACCTAATGCTTCAATATGAAGCGTATCGTTGGGCAAATTATTAGTTTGTAGTGTAAATATACCGTCTATATCTGCAACTGTACCAGTAGCAGAATGCGGGAAAAATATAGTCGCAAAGGGTATTCCTTCTGCTGTATTTACATCTACAACTTTGCCGGTAATTACATAATCTCTTCTGTTATTTCTCTTCGTAACTATCTTAGTAGTATCTTTATTTAATTCTCCATTAGATATCTGAATAGAAGAGTCGTTGCCATTTTTTATCGGCAATTGTATTTTTGTAGAATCAGCATGGCTTGCACTATCTTTTGTTTGAGCAGCTAATTGCCAACCATGTATTATTATAATTAGTAGTAGTGTTATTTTTTTGTAAAACATGTTTTCTTAATAGAGCAAACTTACTGCAATGTAATAAATTACGCTTGCAAATTTCAAAATAATATTTTTGTATTAAATACAATGAGTATTCAGACTATTAAAAAACTTCACCAAGATTTACAAAAACGCCACCCGAACCACCTGTACCGAAACCATAATCTACAGCCACATTTGTATTAGAATATTTATTTAATTTTATTCTTATGCCTGCACCCCAACCCGGTGATATTGTTTCAAATTTATTAGATGGCGGAAGTGAAAAAGATTCAGCATTTGCAAACAAAACGCCGCCTATTAAACCATTATTGCTAATACCAAACCTATATTCTGTTTCTAAATAAACCATATTAGACCCCCTAAATCTGCCTTGTATATAACCCCTGCCTGTATTATTGTAAGGGTCGTTACCCGTATTGGGCAACATTAAATAGGGCGGTTTGCCACTAATTGTAAACCATTCGTAAGTCCAGAAGGCTAAAACATTTTTTGAGTCAGTAGGTAATTTTATATACTTTCTTGCCTCTAAAATAAAGGAGCGCCAGGTAGCAGTATTCCCGAAAATAGTAAGATTAGGCTTATAAATAATATTTGCAAAATACCCATTATCCGGATTGATTGAATTAGTTCTATTATCGTATAATGCATTAAAAGTGAAGCCTGATGCTAACTCAACCGGATTAAATCCATAATTTTCAAAATCAGTGATTTTATTAGGCGGTGGGTCTATCTCTTTAATATTCCAGTAATAATCAAAATTATAACCTATTCCGCCATATAAATTATTTATAACTTTACGTAATACGGTTTGATGAAAGTGAACGGTAGAATAATCTATTAAGTAACCGTCTGTCAATGCGGTATATTCGCCTAAGCCATAAGTGTAGGAAGGAAATTTAAGATAACGCCAATCTAAAACAATATTATATTTATTGTCGGGCAACCAAATATTTGCTGCTATTGGTATTATTATTTGGTTGCGTGCTGTGTAATTAAAACTTGCAAGAATAGTAGAATTATTAGCATTTTTGTTGGTATAAAAAACTGCATTTGCGGTTGCAACTGCTGCAAAACCGGTAGCAAGCGTATAGCCGGCAACCGGTATTGCAGAAATTCTGGGTTTAGCAGATTTTAGTTCTCCTGTATCTTTACGGCTATTACTTTTATTATGTTTTAAATCTCTCAATACATCAACCAAGTCAATTCCTACATTTTCATATTTGTTTGTTTCAGCTTTTAGTGTGTTAAATGTATCAGATACAATTGTTTGTGCCATAAGTATAGGTGGCAGGCTACAACAAAACAGATATAAAAAAACGAATGCAATAATTTTCAAAAGATGGAATTTAGTATCATATCACAATTGCCAAATAGTTTATGTCTATTAAGACAAATTTAGTATGCAAAAGTTAAAAATAAAATTGGATTTACAGCAAAGGGACGATTTAGTTTTGAAGATGTAATGTTAAAATAGAAAGTATCTTATGTAAATATTATAATGTCTTTCTTTATCCATTTTAAAGAAGTGGTATTTAAGTAAGATTATTATACGTACAAACAAAAAAAGAGTTATTTACTCTAATATATTTTCAATAAAATGCAATCAAATCTAATAATTAACTTAATGTTGTTATAGATAAGCTTATATTTAATTACCTTCGCCCACTGAATAAATAGATTCTTCCTGATTTTCTCCGCAGGATGGGTCATTTTTAGGAGAAGAGTAAAAAAAGATTTTATACCTCAAGGGTAAGATTAGAGGATTATTTATTATGGATATTCGTAACATCGCCATCATTGCACACGTAGATCACGGTAAGACAACGCTGGTAGATAAAATTCTGCACACAACAAACGTATTTCGCGACAATCAGGAAACAGGTGAATTAATAATGGACAGTAATGACCTTGAACGCGAAAGAGGTATTACAATTTTAGCTAAGAACGTTTCTGTTACTTACAAAGGTGTAAAAATTAATGTAATTGATACACCGGGTCACGCCGATTTTGGCGGTGAAGTAGAGCGCGTATTAAAAATGGCTGACGGCGTATTATTACTCGTTGATGCTTTTGAAGGCCCAATGCCACAAACACGTTTTGTATTGCAAAAGGCCTTAAACCTGCACTTGCACCCAATAGTGGTTATTAATAAAGTAGATAAACCCAATTGCCGTCCTGAAGAAGTTCATGATGCTGTATTTGAATTGTTTTTTCAATTAGATGCTACCGAAGAACAATTAAATTTCCCAACTTTATATGGGTCTTCAAAACAAGGTTGGTTCAATACATCATTAACCCAAACCGATGATATTACCATACTTTTAGATACAATTCTTGAAAAAGTACCGGCACCTGTTGATGTTCCCGGTGCCTTACAATTACAAATAACTTCGCTTGATTACTCTTCATTTTTAGGCCGTATAGCTATTGGTAAAGTAACTCGCGGTATTATTAAAGAAGGGCAACAAATAATGCTTTGCAAAATTGATGGTACTATGCAACGCAGTAAAGTAAAAGAGCTGTATGTGTTTGTGGACATGGGTAAAAAACGTGTTACAGAAGTACAATGCGGTGATATTTGTGCTGTAGTTGGTATTGAGGGTTTCCAAATTGGTGAAACAATTGCAGATTTTGATAATCCGGAAGCTGTAACTATTATACCGATAGATGAGCCGACAATGAACATGCAGTTCAGCATTAATAATTCGCCTTTCTTTGGTAAAGAGGGTAAGTTTGTTACCAGTCGCCATATTCGCGACAGGTTGATGAAGGAATTAGAAAAGAACCTTGCATTACGTGTATTAGAAACAGACGATGCTGATAAATTTCTTGTTTATGGTCGTGGTATCCTGCATTTAAGCGTATTGGTAGAAACCATGCGTAGAGAAGGTTATGAATTAACTGTAGGCCAACCACAAGTAATTACTAAAGAAATTGATGGTAAGAAATGTGAACCGTTTGAGGTACTTGTTGTGGATGTACCAGCCGAATTTAGTGGTAAGGTAATTGACTTGGTTACACAACGTAAGGGCGAAATGTTGGTTATGGAAACAAAAGGTTTCATGCAACATTTGGAGTTCGATATACCCTCTCGCGGTTTGATAGGCTTACGTTCTCAAATGCTTACCGGCACACAAGGTGAGGCGGTAATGGCTCATAGATTTGCTGAATATAAACCATGGAAAGGATTTATACCTGGCAGAAGCAATGGCGTATTACTTGCTAAAACAGCAGGTAAAGCAACAGGTTATTCAATAGATAAATTACAAGATAGAGGGGCATTCTTTATAGACCCAATGCAGGAACTATATGAAGGACAGATAATTGGTGAACATATAAAACCGGGAGACTTGGTTGTAAACGTTGCAGAAACCAAAAAACTTACCAACATGCGTTCCAGCGGTACAGATGACTCCGTACGTATAACACCTAAAATATTAATGACATTAGAAGAATGTATGGAATACATACAGCAAGATGAGTGTATTGAAGTAACACCTTTAAATATTCGTTTAAGAAAAATTATTCTTGATGAAGAAAACAGGAAGAAATTTCAAAAAATGATGAAAGCTGATAATTAATTTTATTTATATTTTATAAGTAGCCTTAAATACATATTATTGTTTATATATGTATTTAGGGCTACTTTATTTTAACTTCATTACGGCAGCACCTATTATTAAAATTAAGTTTGTCAACATATTTGTTTGCATAATAAAAACACTGAAGTGTTAGTTCTCTATATTATTACAATTAGATGTTGAACAATTAGTATCTTTTTAATTGAATATTTTTGGTGCCTTTGTTGGTATTTTGCACCAAAAAAGGTGCCAATAATGAACATGATCGCATTTAGTGCTTTCTGAATCTGATTTCAAAAACATTTCGGTAATTTTGTACCGCTGTCCTGCTTTAAATGGACTGAGGCTAAATGAGTACTGTAGAAAACAAGAAAGAGGTACCCACCAAATCATTTGCGTCTGCAAGTGAGTGGGAGCAATGGCTTGCTGCCAATCATGCAAAGTCAGATGGTATCTGGCTGCACATTTTCAACAAAGAGTCGTGTGAAAAAACTGTTACTTATGCAGAGTCGCTCGAAGAAGCACTTTGTTATGGCTGGATTGACGGACAAAAGAAAAAATTTGACAGTAATTCCTGGATACAGAAATTCACGCCACGCCGAGCAGGAAGTATATGGTCTAAACGAAACATAGAACACATTGAACGGCTTACGAACGAAAAGAGGATGAAGGCAGCCGGATTGAAGGCATTTGAAGACGCAAAGAATGACGGGCGAATAGCGGCAGCTTATGATTCACCTAGCAATTCTACAACCCCTGACGATTTTCTTAATCTCCTTGAAAAAAACAACATGGCAAAAGTTTTTTTCGACTCGCTGAACAAAGCCAACAAATATGCAATCACCTGGCGGCTTCAAACTGCCAAAAAACCGGAGACACGGGAAAAGCGAATGAATAGTATCCTAGAAATGCTGGCGAAAAGCGAGAAATTTCATTAGGTAAAAGAAAAGCACCTCCTTTGTTCAAGATGTTCATCAGGGCATCTTCAACAACAAATAAAACTACATTTCAGATGGCAGCCAATGACAAGTGTAATAAACTGTTTGTTTTCAGAAATTTATATGTGAAATAAAGAATAAATAATAGCTCCGTTAAGGGTGGTCTTGGTTCGGCGAGGCTCAACATGACCGGAGCGGAGCAATTTGAAATGGCAGAGATGTTTCCACCCCCGCCGTCCTCTAAAACCCTTGTCAGGTCTGCAATGTAGCCGAATACTTCATTCACTCTTACGGTTCGTAATTCGTCCTTTTTGCGATTGTACAACATTCCGTCAGGAAATAGCAGATTTTGCAGGTTCTGACGATTGGTGAAATCGCTGGAATGCCATACTGTAGCCAGTTTGGAGGCTAAGGTCAGTGCCTTGTCAATACACTTTTCAGGGTTCGTAAGATTTATTGAGATTGCAGCCAGTTGTTTTTCAATTCCTGCTTTTTCAGTCTTAAATTTTATTACGAATTTATCATACATGGGTTTGTCTATTTCTTCC
>CAIWXG010000245.1 GCA_903916555.1 uncultured Bacteroidota bacterium | reverse complement strand
TTCTGAATATTTTTACAGCAATAGCCAACAAAATAACACCAAAGAATTTTCTTACAACTGAAATACCTGATGGACCTAATATTCTTTCTAAAAAATTAATTGACTTTAAAGTTATAAAAATAATAATCAAGTTAATAAAAATAGCAATTAAAATACTATAATATTGATAAGCTGCCTTTAAAGACATAATAGTAGTTAAAGTACCCGACCCCGCTATTAATGGAAAAGCTACAGGTATTAATGTACTTGTTCTGGCGTCTTTGTCATGCTTAAAAAATTCAAGACCCAAAATCATCTCAAGACCCAGAATAAAAATAACTATAGAACCTGCTATGGCAAAAGACTTTATGTCTAATCCCATAAATTCAAGCATATTTTCACCTATTAAAAAGAAAAATAACATTAAGCCACCCGATACAAGTGTTGCTTGCAATGCATTTATGTCGCCAATTTTTTTCTTAATGGAAATGAGTATAGGTAATGCCCCTAATACATCTATTACTGCAAACAATGTGAATGTTACAGTAATTATTTCCGAAATTTCTAATTTACTAAAGCCAAATCCTTCCATAGAAGTACTAAGATAGTTACTTTTGTGATTCAAACTACAAAAATGGCATTAAATAATTATAAACATTCAGTTGCAGAACGTTTTATGGCTTATGTAAAGGTAGATACACAAAGTGACCCCGCTTCTTCTACACAACCATCAACGGCAAAACAAAAGAACCTAAGTGCATTATTAGTAAAGGAATTACTACATATTGGCATTACAGATGCAGAATTAGACGAATATGGTTACGTTTATGCAACCATACCGGCAACAAGCACAAAAAATGTACCTGTATTGTGTTTTTGTGCTCATGTAGATACTGCTCCTGATTGCAGTGGTACAGATGTTATACCTATTTTGCATAAAAACTATGACGGTAAGGATATTGTACTGCCAGATGATACAAGTATTGTAATATCTACAAAAAATCATTCGTACTTAAAAGAAAAAATTGGAGATGATATTATTACTGCATCAGGCAAAACACTTTTAGGTGCCGATGATAAAGCAGGTGTTGCCATTATTATGGATTTAGCACAATATCTTATTGGGCATCCTGAAATAATGCATGGTAAAATACGTATTCTATTTACACCTGACGAAGAAATAGGGCGCGGTGTAGCTGCCGTGGATATGAAAAAATTAGGTGCAGATTTTGGATATACCCTTGATGGTGGCGAATGTGGACATTTAGAAGGCGAAACATTTTCGGCAGATGCTGCAATTGTTGCTTTTAATGGTGTTAGTGTGCATCCGGGATATGCTAAAGGTAAAATGGTAAATGCTATAAAAGCAGCTGCCGATTTTGTAAGCAGATTGCCACTTAACGAATGGTGTCCTGAAACCACAGAGGGTATGGAAGGCTTTGTACATCCAACTTCTTTTGAAGGAAATTTAGAAAAAGCCACTGTATCTTTTATTGTAAGAGACTTTGTTACAGCTAAACTGAAAAATCATGAAGAGCGTTTAGAAAATATAGCTAAGGAAACAGAAAATAGGTTCCCGGGCATACAAACTGAATTTGTAGTAAAAGAACAATACAGGAACATGAAAGAAATTCTTGATTTAAACCCCAATGTAATGAATTATGCTGACGAAGCATTTATTCGTGCAAACATAAAACCCAATAGAATGAGTATTCGTGGTGGTACAGATGGGTCAAGGTTATCATTTATGGGTTTGCCGTGTCCTAATATTTTTACCGGCGAAATGGGCATACATTCAAAAAAAGAATATGTAAGTGTGCAAGACATGGAAAAAGCAGTAGAAGTAATCTTACATCTTTCAGAAATTTGGGAAGAAAAAAGTTAGTTTTTGGGTAACTGTTTGGGTAGCTTTACTTTTTAAAAAAGCCAATCAAGTCGTCATTTCATTTCGAATTGACGGCTTGATTTCTAAAATAGTTCAAATAAATAAATGCATATCTTTAATTATCAATTGTGCAACATGCTTGTCTATTGGCAATGTAAAGGTAGATACAGTAAGCAGTTCTAATGGCAACCAAAATGTACGCTCATTTTCTAATTTGTTTATAATTACATTAGGCATATTTGCGTTTACAATATAATAAATGCTAATAATTTGAGAATTATCATAAGCAGAAACTTGAAAAAAATCAGTAGTATAAAAATGTTCTTTTATATCAATTTCCATGTCTAATTCTTCTCTCCATTCTCTTTTTAAACAATCTATTGCTCCTTCACCATAATGCAAACCACCACCAGGTAGTTTAATTATCTTTATACCCTTAATTAGTTCTTCATTTATTAATATACATGCATTTTTTATGCAAATACCGTAAATCCTTACATTAAAGTTATTGTGCATAAAATAAGTAAACAATTTATTCTTCATTAAATAAATCACGTTCCAGTATTTCCATGCTAATAATATCTATGGCTTCTACCATACGCATGGCAATATTAAGCAATAAATCGGTTTCCTCTTTTTTAATAGTTGCCAGTACTTCTTTATTCATTTCTGTAAATACCAGCGATTGTTCGTTACTGTATAGGTCTTCATTCATTAATACCCACGTGTTCGTAATCCCTGCTTCAACGTAATTACAATCGGCAAAGCTAACAATAAAGTTTTTACTGCCTTTTTGGGTTTGTTCTGTAATTAGATTTTCTAATTTAGCTGCCATTGTGGCATTAAATGTATCGCATATCGGCTTAATAATAGTATAATTGTCTTTGGTATCAATTTTGAATTCCATGTTTAGCAGTATTTATAAATTAGATTATTGGATTAAAAAAATTATCAAACAATTTTTGGATGTAAATTTCTAAAAAAGTTAGAGTAATTTTTTCCAAAACCTAAAAATAACTATATTCGTATAATTATTGCAAATAGATTAATTGTTTTTCAATCATTATCTTTATCATTTAAAAAAAGGACTTATTTATGGATTCTAATTTCTCACCAAAAGTAAAAGAAATCATTTCTTATAGTCGGGAGGAGGCTTTAAGGTTAGGTAATGATTTTATAGGTACAGAACATTTATTATTGGGTCTTATTCGCGAAGGAGACGGTATTGCTTTACGGGTATTACAAAGTATGAGAGTCGATCTTTTTGAGCTACGAAAAGATTTAGAACTGGCAATAAAAGACAAAAGTAGCAAACCGCTTGCTAATATTAACAGCTTACCGCTTACCAAACAAGCAGAAAAGGTGATTCGTATTACCGTACTAGAAGCTAAATCGCTAAAAAGTACTACTGTAGAAACAGAACACTTAATGTTGTCTATATTAAAAAACAAAGAAAATCCTGCTACACAAATTCTAAATCGCTTTGATGTAGATTACGAAAAATTTAAAGGTGAATTAAGTATTTTGCAAGGTGGCACACCAAGGGGCGATTATGGCGACCCGGGTTCAGAAGAATTTGATGATGATGACGAACGTAAACAATTCTCTCAACAACGTAAACCGGCAGGCGGGGCGGCAGGTGCTACAAAGTCTAAAACCCCTGTATTAGACAATTTCGGTCGTGATATTACAAAGTTTGCAGAATTGGGTACTTTAGACCCTATTGTGGGCAGAGATGAGGAAATAGAAAGAGTTTCTCAAATACTATCTCGTCGCAAAAAAAATAATCCTATTTTAATAGGCGAGCCGGGTGTTGGTAAAACTGCAATAGTTGAAGGTTTGGCTTTAAGGATAGTGCAAAGAAAAGTATCTCGTGTATTGTTTGACAAGCGTGTAATTAGTTTAGACTTAGCAGCTTTAGTTGCAGGTACTAAATATCGTGGTCAGTTTGAGGAACGCATGAAGGCTATCATGAACGAGTTAGAGAAAAACCGTGATGTTATTTTGTTTATAGACGAAATACATACTATTGTTGGTGCCGGTGGTGCCTCCGGGTCATTAGATGCATCAAATATCTTTAAACCTGCATTAGCCCGTGGCGACCTGCAATGTATTGGTGCATCTACACTTGATGAATACAGAATGTACATTGAAAAAGATGGTGCTTTAGACCGCCGTTTCCAAAAAGTATTGGTAGAACCACCAAGTGTTGAAGAAACAATTATAATACTTAATAATATAAAATCTAAATACGAAGATTTTCATAATGTACTTTATGATGCAGAATCTATTGAGGCTTGCGTAAAACTTAGTGACCGTTACATGACTGATAGACTATTGCCCGACAAAGCAATTGATGTTTTAGATGAAGCAGGTGCAAGAGTACATTTAAAAAATATTAATGTGCCGCAAAATATTATAGATTTAGAAAAGAAAATTGAAGAAATAAAATTAGAAAAAAATAAAGTAGTTAAGAGCCAGCGTTTTGAAGAAGCAGCAGCTTTAAGAGATAAAGAAAAAAGACTTGGTGAAGAACTTGATAGAGCAAAAGCAGACTGGGAAGAAGAGTCTAAACATAAGCGATACCCTATAAATGAAGAAGCTATAGCAGAAGTAATATGTATGATGACCGGCATACCTGTTATGAGAATGGTAGAAGCAGAAAGTTCAAAACTTCGCCGAATGGACGATGACCTAAGAGCAACAGTTGTTGGGCAAGATGAGGCTATCGGTAAAATAGTTAAAGCCATACAGCGTAATCGTGTTGGGTTAAAAGACCCACGCAAGCCTATTGGTTCATTTATATTTTTAGGTCCTACCGGTGTAGGTAAAACGGAATTGGCTCGTTGCCTTGCTCGTTATATGTTTGATAGCGATGATGCACTGATACGAGTGGATATGAGTGAATACATGGAGAAGTTTTCTCTTAGTCGCCTTATTGGTGCACCTCCGGGATATGTAGGTTATGAAGAAGGCGGACAACTTACTGAAAAAGTAAGACGTAAGCCTTATTCGGTTGTGTTATTGGATGAAATTGAAAAAGCACACCCGGATATTTTCAATATTCTATTACAGGTATTAGATGATGGGCAACTAACAGACGGCTTGGGCAGGAAGGTAGATTTCAAAAATACACTTATCATCATGACTTCTAATATTGGTGTTCGTCAATTGAAAGATTTTGGTGCAGGTGTTGGTTTTACAACATCGGCTAAGGTTACTAACAGCGAAGACAATAACAGAGGAGTAATTGAGAAGGCGTTAAGACGTACATTCTCGCCTGAGTTTTTGAACCGTATCGATGATGTGGTTATATTCAATTCGTTAGAAGAAAAGCACATAAACATGATTATAGATATAATTATGAAAGATGTGATGAAGCGTTTGAATAATCTCGGATTTAGTATGACTTTATCTGAAGAGGCAAAGAAATTTATTGCTGAAAAAGGTTATGACCAACAATTTGGAGCACGCCCACTGCATCGTGCTATTCAAAAATATTTGGAAGACCCATTAGCTGAAGAAATCTTGAATCATCGCATAAAAGCAGGTGATAAAGTAACCGCAGATTATAGCGAAACGGAAAAGAAAATTCTTTTTACAATTGACTTACCTGTTGTAGAAACAGAAACAGAGAAAAAAGAAGATTAAGGTAAAATAATACTCACAAACAAAATACCCTAATAAAATTTTTTATTAGGGTATTTTGTTATGTAAAATTTTACAGAATACCAGTAATGGGTGCATAATAATTCTAAATCTACATAAAAGCATTTACCCAATTTTTTATTATTTGTAATCCATATTCAGTTCCTACTGATTCGGGATGAAATTGAACACCCCAACAAGGATAATGCTCATGTATAAGTGCCATAATAATACCATCATCAGTGTGTGCCAAGGCTAACAGTGGCGACTCGTTGAAACTAACCGCTAAAGAATGATACCGCATAACATTAAACAGAGTAGGTATGCCATAAAATAATGGGTGTATATTATGGTTTATTAAACTTGTTTTGCCATGCATGGGGTAGGGTGTTTTTACTAATGTGGCACCAAAATACATACCTATTGCTTGGTGGCCCAAACAAACACCCAGAATAGGTATTTGCTTATGAAAATGATGAATTACAGCCATTGTAATGCCAGCCTGTATAGGTGTTTCGGGTCCGGGAGAAATAATGATTCGTTGAGGTGCAAGGTCTATTAATTCCTCTAATGTAATTTCATCATTACGATACACAATACATTTTGCACCTGTTTGCAATATGTAATCAAGTAATATATAGGTAAACGAATCGTAATTATCAATTAGTACCCACATTTGAGGGTAATTTTTGGTTTATAGAGCTAAAAAAATGTTCTAAATTACTAAAAGTGTCTTTTACAACAGGTAATAAATTGCCTGCCATATTAAAAAAAGCAGGTGCCATAAGCGAAAGCCAAGAATATGTTTTAGAAGAAGCAATTGTTTCGGGCGAAATTATATGCATTTTATTCCCTATCCATAATAAGGAACTCCAAAACAATGCTGCCAATAAACCATAAAGCAATCCACCGGCTATTTTATTTATTAAGCCCAGCAACAATTTTTCTACTACTTTTTGTACAAGTTTGGCAATAAATCTTACTAAAATTACTACCCCTATAAATAGTATTAAATAGCTTATAAGTAATGCCCAACCATTGGTAATTATACCTTTGGTGAGTAACCAAGTAGCAAAACTTTGAGATAATTTTAGAGAAATTATCATACCGCACAACAAAGCCAAAACCGAAAATACTGCCATAATTATACCTTTCATATAGCCACGTATAAAAAAAAGTAGAATCAATATAAGCCCGGTTGCATCAAGAGCCATAATAAAAATGTATATTAAGCAAGCAATTGTTTCACCGTTTCCGAAATTGCTTTGCCATCGGCTTTGCCGGCAAATTGTTTGCTTGCCACACCCATAACTTTGCCTAAATCAGCAATTGTTTTTGCACCCACTTGCTCTATTATTGCCTTAATTTCTGTTTGCAGTTCTTCGGCAGACATTTGTTTAGGTAAGAATTTTTCTATTATTGCAAGTTCTTCCCTTTCTTTAACAGCCATATCTTCTCTATTATTTTTTTCAAATATTTCAAGAGAATCTCTCCGTTGTTTTACTAATTTTTGCAACATTTTTATTTCTGTAGCCTCACTAATTACATCACCACCACCTTCCGATGTTTTTTCTATAAGTATAGCTGCTTTAATAGCTCGAAGTGAACGCAATGCAGCTTCATCTTTTGCACGCATTGCATTTTTCAACTCGTCCATTACTTTTTGTTCTAATGTCATATATTTAAATTTATATTGTTTACACTATCAAAATTATTTTTTGATGTCTTCAACTAATTCTTCACCTGCTTTTTGTAAAAAAGTTTTGGCAAATGCCTTTAAATCATTACTGAGAGCCGTGTTTTTAGTGGCACGTAAGTAGGTATCTGCCATACCGAAAAAGGTTTGGTAATAGAAATCACTCATTTCTGAAACAGTCATTTTTTCTGTCCATAAGTCTATTCTTAAAGCAGATTTATCTTCCCCGTCCCACAAGCCAAGTAGCATAGCTTTTACTGTATGCGGGTCGTTAATACCGCCACCGGGAGCGGTAAACTTAATTTCGCTCGGCATTTTATCATCATCCAGCGATACTTCTATATTAATATTCGATGTCATTTTTACTGCTTAGTTGAAATATAAAAGCCAAAAGTACATTAAATTGATAATATGCAGAATATGATTTTTTATTTTATTTTGATAAAAAAGAGTATCAACAAATTGGCGACTATATTAATTTAAAACCCTACCCAAACATTAGGAAGAACGTGTACTACTCAAATTTCGATAGTGTATCGCATTAAAAAGCCCTGCAATGAATGCAGGGCTTTTTAATGCTTAAAAAAATGTATTTTTTACAATGTTACATTTACCGTAACGGTTGTTTGTACTGAACCACAACATATTTTAACAGTTGCAGTGCCAGGGCCTGATGCAGTTATTAAACCGGTTGCATCAACGCTACATACCGTCATGTTATTACTGCAATAATTTAAAGTGCCTGTTGCTCCTACTGTACTGGCTATTATCTGTGAAGTAACCGTACCGGATGAAAGGCTGATGTTGATAGTAGTAGAAGAGGAAATCGTAATACCTGTAACACCGGCAGTACCTGCGCCACAATTACAATCACTAACTGTAATCATAGATACACCAGGTTCTGTAGTAGGTGAAACCGATGTGGCCATAACAATAGAACTTAATCCTATAGTAGCAGATGATTTCATTTTTACCATACCGCTGCCACTTACAGTAGCAATATCAAGTAGCGAAACACCATAAGTAGGTATTGTCCATGTTAAAGACGGATTTGCAATAGGTGTTGAATTTAATAATTTAGAACTATGATTTACTGTATAGGTTGTTGCAGTAAATTGTTGGGAATCGCCAGCTGCCAAACTTGCCCAAGTTGGGCTTAGCATAATAACTGTATCCGGTAATACATCAACCTCTGCTTGCCCGGTAATGCCACTTGCAGTAGCAGTAATGATAGCTTTACCTATACTTACACCGCTTACTTTACCACTTTGATCTACGGTTGCTATATTTGTATTTTGAGATGTCCAAGTAAAAGCACTGCTTGTAACCTGATTGCCATTTGCATCGTAAGCTTTAGCTGTTAATGTTGTATTGTCTCCACGAAACATTTCATAAGCATTTGGGCTTATAGATATTCTTGTTACCGGTAATGGAACACTGATTGTACCTGTAACCAATACAGGTACCACAACTACAGGGCTACCGCTTAGCCCGCTTGCAGTAACAGTTATAGCACACGATCCGGCTTTATTAAAAGTAATTATACCACTTGCATCAACTGATGCAATGGTAGCATCGCTTGACGAATAAGTATATGTTGTAGAGCCTATACCTAAATATACCGGAGTAAGGGGTATTGTACCTGCACCTGTGGTCCAGATAACCGCAGAAGGTATTACAGTAAATAAGCCCGGTGTATAAACACCAATAGGTAAAGATGCTGTTAGTGTAGTACCATTTACTGTAGCACTTGCTGTTATGGTTCCATAACCAACTGAAGTACCAGTAAAAGTACTGCCGCTAAAAGAACCTATTGATGTACCACCATTACCGCTTACAGACCACGAAACACTACTTGGAGCGGTGGTATTACCGTTTTTGTCAACTAAAACTGCAGTAAACTGCATGGGTACGTTTGGTGCTATACTTTGTGCCCCTGTTTGTATCACCAAAGCTTGCGAACCTGTGCTACTGGAATTATTAGATTTTTTTGAACAACTAAGCCATGTTCCCGATGTTACAATTGTAAGTAACAAGATGCTTAAAAATGCTAGTGTTTTTTTCATGATTTATTCTATTTTGTTTGTTTAAAATTACTTTTTTACTGATTACAAATTTAATGCCAATTTTAGATTCCTAAATATTAATTATACTAAAAAAGGAATATTTAACAAAAAAAATCAAATTTAATTTTGGTAAAAGCATAAAATGTATCGCATTATTTTATAGAACTGAGTTTGATGTAGATGTTCTTTATCATCTTTAGATTTTCTGGGGTAAGTGAACATCAAATGGAGCAGCAGAATAAACCTCACATTTTTTTGTGTTTAAAAAATTATACAGATTTACATAAAGAAAACCGGATAATTTCTGGGTTTATCCGGTTTGGGCACTCATTTTATAAATTTTTCCTTTTATCAATTCTACGCGCTCCTCAAATTGCCATTTAAGGTAATCTGCATAAGTGTAGGTTAAGTTTATATTTATATCAGAAAATTGCATACAATAGTGTTTATTAAACTTACATATTTAAACTAATAATTTATATTAATTCTATATATGCGTAAAAAACAGTTCATTACACTCCCATTTCTCCCAAGCGTTCATTTACAAACTGCCCCAACTCTTTTACATAAGCCGGTGAAAAGTCGAATTTAATACCTGCTGTGGCATATAGTTCTTTTAGCGTTTTGGTATAACCAAGGCTAAGGGCAGCCATATAATTATCTAATGCCTGTTGCTTATTGTTGCGGTATTGTCGCCACATGGCAATAGCACCCAATTGGGCTATGCCGTATTCTATATAATAGAATGGTACTTCAAACAAATGCAATTGTTTTTGCCAGAAATTAGTACGGTATTCTTCAAAACCGCTCCAGTCAGTTATTCCGCAAGAAAACTCATTAAGAATTGTTAGCCAAGCTTGTTCTCTATCGGCAATTGTATGTCCGGGATTTGTATATAACCAGTGTTGGTATTTGTCTATTGTAGCTATCCAAGGCATTACAGAAATTACTCTTTCCATCTCTTCTAATTGTGCCCTATTCAGTTCTTTTTCATCCGTAAAAAAGATATTCCAATGTTCCATAGAAAACAATTCCATACTCATACTTGCCAGTTCGGCAATTTCCATAGGGTATTCTTTAAAAGCAGATAACTGTAAGGGATGCGACAAAAACGAATGCACTGCATGTCCGCCTTCGTGCATCATGGTAATAACATCGCCCACTGTACCGGCAGCATTCATAAATATAAAGGGTACTCCGGTTTCTGCTAATGGACAATTATATCCGCCCGGTGCTTTGCCCTTACGGCTCTCTAAATCAAGCCGCTGCATTTGTTGCATGGTTTGCAGGCAACCGCTAAAATACGGACTTAGGGTCGCAAAAACTTCTACCGATTTATTACATAATTCTTCACCTGTTTCAAAAGGGTGTAATGGTTCTGTGCCAACCGGTTCTGCATCACTATCCCAAGGTCGCATGGTATCTAAGCACAAGCGTTTTTTTCTTGCATAAATCAATTTTGCTTGTAGTGGCAATATATGTTCCTTAACAGCATCATGAAATTCGAAACACTCCCTTACAGAATAATCAAAACGACCTAATTCGCGAAATTTATAATCTCTATAGTTATCAAAACCGGCATTTATGGCTATTTTATGCCTTATAGCAAGCAGTTTATCAAATAATTCGTTTAGTTTATCTTTATCTGTAAGCCTACGGGCAACAATTTTATTAAAAACGGTTTCTCTAAGTAAGCGGTCTGCACTATGTAAAAACTTTACGGCTTGTTGCAATGTGTATTCTTTGCCATCTAATTCTATACCCATAGCACCATTAATAACACCATACTGTTGGGCTAATAGGTTTGCATCGGCCTGCAGACTCACATTTTCTTCGCGGTATAATTTTGCGGCATTGTCCACATTGCGTAAATAAGGAAAATAGATTTTTGTATCTAACTCTTTTGTAAATTTACAGTCGAGTAATTTCTTATTCAGCTCAAAGCCATAGGGTTTCATTTTGGGTTCTATCTCCATACAGAAATAGGTAAACGCTTCCTGATACATATTGTTAGTAGTATCGCAAGTCATGTTTATTTGGCGCCAGCAGGCATCTTCGCTAATAACAGCCTCCAGTTCGCTTATATCTTGTAACCATAATTCCAGTTCGTTTTTTGTTGAAATAATTCTATTTAAAAGTTTATCAAAATAAGGCTGTAATGCATCCCAATCCGTAATTTTAAAATCTATGGGTAAAAAATGTCTTAGGTTTTGATGTAGCGGAATAAATGTTTTTGTCATTAGGAGTTAGTTTGTAATGCAAATTACTACCAAAATGAATCTGAAATTCAGTTTTAGTCAAAAAAACCATAAATAATAAAAATATTAATTTTTAAATCTTTAGGTATTAGCTAAATTTCCATAAGCAAAACAAAATTATGATATTTATTTTATTTTGCATACATTTGTGGTGGTTGTGAACTAAAAATAAGGGTTTTTGGTTAACAAGAGCTGCCGGATTCTTCCGGCGGCTCTTTATTTTTATAGGATTACAAACACAAATATAGTAAATTTTTTATGCGTATGCCACACAACACCTTTGCAAACTATAAAAATGCCCAATCATTGTCGTTATTTTGCAATGTAATAGCATTTAGACATTAAAAATGGCATGTAATCTCTACTGACAAGGGCATTGCCCTATGTCAGTAGATTAAGCCCCGCCTGCACGGGCAGCATGCAGGGCTAAAAAAATAAAATTTTCTTGCCAATTTTAATGTCTAAATGGTATTATTTTATTTTTCTCCGTAAACCTTCACTAAATTCTTCATTTCATTAAGTTTCATTAATGCTTCTACGGGTGTTAAAGTATTAATATCTGTTTCATCAAGCAATTGTTGTATTCTGCGTATATCTTCAGTAACACCATCAAAAATATTGAGTTGATAATTAGGTGTAGCTTTTATTTTCTTTACTTTTTGTATCGTATTTGTATCTGCAACACCTCCGTGTTTCTCTTCCAGCAGGGCAAGTATCTCGTTGGCACGGTCTAATAACTTTACCGGCATACCTGCCATTCGTGCCACCTGAATACCAAAGCTGTGTCTGCTGCCTCCTGTGGCAAGCTTGCGAAGAAAAATAACCTTATTACCCGTTTCTTTATGTGTAATATGATAGTTTTTAACTCTTGGTAATTGGTGTTCCAGCTCATTAAGTTCGTGATAGTGGGTAGCAAAGAGTGTTTTAGGTTTTGTATTGCTGTTATGCAAATATTCTACTATAGACCACGCAATCGAAATACCATCATACGTACTCGTTCCCCGTCCTATCTCATCTAATATAACAAGGCTACGTTCGCTAAGGTTATTTATAATACTTGCTGTTTCATTCATCTCTACCATAAAGGTACTTTCACCGCCACTTAAATTATCGCTTGCACCTACACGTGTAAAAATTTTATCTGTAAGCCCAATTGTTGCTTTTGTGGCAGGTACAAAACTACCCATGTGTGCCATTAAAGTAATGATAGCTGTTTGCCTTAACAATGCCGACTTACCACTCATATTAGGACCGGTGAGAATAATTAGCTGCTGTTCGGTTTTATCTAATAATAGGTCGTTTGCAATATAGGTTTCGCCCGGTGGTAGTTGTTGTTCTATTACCGGATGTCTGCCTTCTTGTATATCCAGCACCAAATCGTTAGTTAATACCGGCCTGTGATAATTATATTTAACAGCATTACCTGCAAAACAAAGCAGGCAATCTAATTGTGCCACTATATGTGCATTGGTTTGTATGGCAGAAATATAAGGCTCTATGCTTATAAGTAAATCTTTAAATAAATCTACTTCTATGGCAAGTATTTTTTCTTCAGCACCTAATATTTTCTCCTCATATTCTTTCAATTCAGGTGTTATGTAGCGTTCGGCATTAGACAGGGTTTGTTTGCGTATCCAATCTAATGGTACTTTATCTTTATGTGTATGTGTAACCTCCAGATAATAGCCAAAAACATTATTATACGATACTTTTAAAGAAGAGATACCTGTTCTTAATGCTTCTTTTTGTTGTATTTGTAATAAAAAGTCTTTACCACTGCGCGATATATATCTTAAATGGTCTAATTCTTCCGATACACCATCATTTATCATGCCACCTTTAGCCGTTACAGCAGGGGCATCACTTACTATATATCGTATTATTTTGGCACTTATTTCATTTAAGGCTTGCATAGGCATCAACAGGTTTCTAAAAGAAGCTTCGCTGTTTGTTTGGCTTATTTCTTTCATCTGTTCCATTAGTTTCAGGCTATTGGCTAATTGCAGCACCTCTCTGGGGTTTGCCTTCTTTAAGGGTATTTTTCCTATCAGTCTTTCTACATCTCCTGTTTGTTTTATAAGCTGGTTAAGTGTGCGGTTTATATCTTGTTCTAAAATAAAATAACTTACTAAATTTAATCTGTTTTCTATTTTATTTAAATCAAAGAGCGGAAACACTAACCAACGTTTCATAAGTCTAGCACCCATTGGGGTATAGGTATGGTCTATGGCACGCAATAAATTAGCCCCTTGTTCGTAGTTGCTATATATTAATTCTAGATTTCTTATCGTAAATCTGTCCATCCATAAATAATCGGTTGCTACTATTCGTTGCAATGTATTTATGTGTTGCAGGTTTACATGTTCGGTATCTCGCAAATAATGCAAAACAACACCGCATGCAATAATAGCCGCTTTCAATTCGTCTATGCCATAGCCTTTAAGCGATTGGGTTTGGAAATGCTGTAACAATAAATCATACGCATACTGTTCTCTAAAAACCCATTCATCTATATGAAACGTATATATTTTAGTATCAAATTGTTCTTTAAATTTTTTAGTTTGTCCTTTTGATACAATTATCTCTGAAGGCTGAAAACTTTGTATCAGCTTATCCATGTATTCCATATCGCCCTCGGCAGTATAAAACTCACCTGTAGATATATCAACAAAAGCAATACCACATACAGGCTCACCGAGGTGAAGGGCTGCAAGAAAATTATTTGTTCTGTTTTCAAGTAATTTATCGCCAGTTGCCACACCCGGGGTTACCAATTCGGTAACACCTCTTTTTACAATACCTTTAGCTAATTTGGGGTCTTCTAGCTGGTCGCAAATAGCAACACGATAACCTGCTTTTACTAATTTATGTAAATACGTATCTAAAGAATGATGTGGAAAACCTGCTAATTCTACCGATGAGGCCGCACCATTAGCCCTTTTGGTAAGTGTGATACCTAAAACACGCGAAGCTATTAGAGCATCTTCACTAAATGTTTCATAAAAATCGCCCACCCGAAACAATAATATAGCATCCGGATATTTCGCTTTTATATCCTTATGTTGTTTCATTAGTGGCGTTTCCACAATGGTTCTTGTTGTCATTGCTACAAATGTAATAAGATTTATTTTCTTTATAAACTAAAGCTATTATATTATTACTTGTGCTATGCTTGATAGAAGGATGGAGAACTAAGAGTAGAGTGATTTTAAAAAGGGAAAATTTGATTTTTATTTTGCATACTGAATCTGAATAGTTACTATGTAATTCAATAACTTGTTTTTTGGCATAAAATTTGCTTTAGATACTATAAGCGAATAAAATATAAATACATAAATAAAAAATAATAAGCATACTACTTTGATTTTTAAGGCTTGAAATTTTTATGCATTTTATTTAAAATACTTTTCTACTTTTGCAAAAATGGTTTACTATGGTGAAAAAAATATTAATTTTACTTGGCATTGTAGTAATAATAGTTGCCGGTATTAGCTATTATATGTGGAACATGCCTAGACACATACCAAAAGACGGAATAAAAATTACAGCAGTAGATTTAGTAAAAGAATACACTGCAAACGATACCTTATCTAACAAAAAATACTTGGGGAAATCTTTAGAAATAACCGGTGAAGTTGATGAGATAGATAAAGCAAATGGCTTAAACGTTATTTTAAGAACCAGCGACCCTAATTATGCTGTTTTATGTAATATGACAGATAGTACAGTTACACTTACAAAATCTCAAAAAGTTACTATTGTAGGTTTTTGTTCCGGTAGTAATATGCTTGGCGTTTCTTGCACAGAATGTAGTATTAAAAAATAAATATTAAAAATATAATGAAAAAAGGATTAATTATATGTTGTATAGTAGGCTTGTT
>CAIWXG010000244.1 GCA_903916555.1 uncultured Bacteroidota bacterium | reverse complement strand
TGGCATGGTGGTGGTATGGTGGTATATAGAGGAGCGACGTATGGTTGTTACTTTACGCTGCTGGTTTTGTGTGTTGGTTTTGGCTAATTTGAGCTTGCCGGGTTTGCCGGTATAGGATAGTATAACTTCGCGATATGGATGGGGTATAACGCCACCGTTGTTATGTATGGCGGCATACGGAATGTCGGTAGAGATGGTGGTGTGGTCTGAGCCATCGGTTTTTTTGATGGAGTTGCGTAGGGCATTTGTTCCGGATAGGATTTTTTTGCCGGTAGTGCGTTTTGTTTCTTTTTTGCGATTGTCCCATTTTAAAAAGGTTTGCCCTTGGAAGCCTTGTTTTGCAAAGTTGTCGTCTATGAATTTAAGTGCGGCTACACCCATTGCATCTATAAGTGCGGGTTTGGCTGCATCTAAAGAGTGTTGGAGGTTGGTGAGTGGTTGTAGTGGATTTGACATGTTTTTTTGTTGTTTTTGTCTGAACCGGGATTTACCTGATTTACTTGATTTTTATTATGTTTTTGTTGTCTGAACCGGGATTTACCTGATTTACTTGATTTACCTGATTTTTATTATGTTTTTTTTTGTTTTTGAATAAAGTTGTATATTTGTGGTGTCAGGTTAAGATCAGCTTTGGACTGTAGTTTCCTATAGCGATGGCTTAACCCGATTTTTTTATGCCATGTAGTACCTTTTTGTGTTGTGAAATGCTATAAAAGCGAATAGCCCCATTTGCGTGTTCCCTTGCGATAATAAAATTAGGGTGGTTATTGATAAGCACATCAAAAATATGAGAGCCTTTGATACCGGGATTATCTTCAGGATAAGTTGTAAAGCCTTTATATTCCGCTATTTCCAATACTTTATCAATTGTTTGCAGCATGCTATTTTTGATTGCCTTATGGTCGTTTGGCTCGTTAAATGCGTGTTTTATCCCGTCTTTGCTAAAAATAACAGGTGATGGCAGTTCCTTCCTTTTTACTTCCACTTTACCCACTAAACGGTCTATCGTAAATTTTTGCTGAGACTTAAACAATAGTCGTTCTGCATTAATTTCAATTTCTTGTGGTAGCCCTATAAAATAGGCACTTGTTTTAGGGAATACAAAGCCGGACTTGGCGAGGTTGGTTGCGAAGCCTTTTTGGGGTGTGCAATCTGCGGTGGCGTGGTTGACTTCTTTTTGTGTGCTGGGCTTATTGGTTTTGCTGTATGGCAGGCGAATTACTGTGCAGCGACAGTTCCAACCATTGGGAGGGTAGTAGGTATTCCAAAAAGGGTCGTTGACGGGACGGGTTATTTTGTCTAAAGCGGCATGTTCCGGTCTTACTCTTATATCTTCTTGGGTACGGTATTCAAGTAATGGCTGCCCTTCGACGGGCTGTTCGGCATGGCTCACCGTGACAGCTCTTTCGAAATCTACCCATTTAGATGCCATTTGAGCACCAGCGATTGCGGCATTGTATTCTGTGCGGAGGTAATTGACATCGTAATCAGTAAGGATTTTAGAGGCTTTTTGCTTGAATTCGTTAAAGGATAGTGTTTTATCGCCGTCTTTAATAGCCATAGTAAGCTCTTTGAGCATTTGCCAGTTTTTGGCTGCAGCAAAGGAATATACATTTTTTTCGATGTGCATTAGTTTGTCGTAATCGGGACTGTTGAATTTAAAATCGGCAAATGTGCCACCATAGCCTTTATAGACACCTTGCATAAGATGTGTTGCGGTTTGGATGGTGCTTTCTTTGTCTATTTCGGTGGGTTTTAAAGAGCGTTTAAAGACGATTGAAATGAGACGGTCTGAACCATGATTTACCTGATTATCCTCATTTGCATGATGTGTTTTGTCATTTTTAGCTTTATGAAATTTGCCACTTTAATTAGGCTTTTCCAAGAAGAATGTCTTCATAGGAGTTTCATTTTAAGTTCTAGATTCAGGGGGAACTTCTCGAACAAAGTGATATGTTCTCAGAATAGTTTTTTTATTTATCTTTACATCTTAAATTTAGATTCATGACGGCTGTAAAAAAGTGCTTAGCAATAATTTTTGCTGTAATTGTTTCTTTTTCAGCCCATACACAAACTAAAACGATTATGATACAAGAAACTATACACACTTTTAGGGATGCTATTAATGCCCATGATATTTTACGAATTGCAGCCCATTTAACAAATGAGCCTGTATTTATTGATGCCACGGGCATGGAAGTGATAGGACAGAAAAAAATGACTTCTGCATGGGAGGGGTATTTTAAGTTGTATCCTGATTATCATATTGATATTATGGATGTTTTTGTACATGGAGACACTGTGGCAGCTTTCGGTTTTGCTGAAGGCAGTTACAAAGGGATAAAAGAAAACCATTGGCGTTTACCAGCTTCATGGAAAGCCGTTGTTTATGAACAGAAGATACAATTATGGCAGGAGTATGCCGATACGAAATTGCCTTTAGATATTATAGCAAAAAATAATTCGATCGGTAGCACAAATCCCTTGCCCCGTGTTACAGGAGTGGGTGGCTTATTTTTTAAATGCAAAGACCCTAAAAATCTAATGGAGTGGTATAAACAACATTTGCACCTTGACACGAATCCGTATGGGACAAAATTTGAATGGCGGCAGGGAGATGCACCTTCAAAATATGGATGTACACAATGGAGTCCGTTTAGCGAAAAAACAACCTACTTTGCACCTTCAACTAAAGATTTCATGATTAATTACCGTGTGAATAATCTTGAACTGTTAATAGAACAACTAAAAAAGGATGGTGTTACTATTTTAGACGCAATTGAAGATTCTGACTTCGGAAAATTCGTTCATATACTTGATTGTGAGCAAAACAAGGTGGAGCTATGGGAACCAAAAGATGTGGAATACGATAAGAAGGTTGGCGAACGTTCTAAATAAATTTAGAAATGTAGTTCTATTTGTAAACTTTGCATAAATAAGTACTATATTTCAAAAAGTATAAACACAAATACAGGAACAATTACCTACTATTAAACAACTATTATAGCAGTTTGTCCATGTTTTGTATTTTCCCATATATTATATATATTCCATGTTACTTGCTGTGCAAATGGGTCTTTTCTATAAGAGCATTCACTAAGCGAACATATTTTACATTGATAAGCTTCGCAGGCATCAATATGTATAAAAACTTCTATAGGGTGGCTTAAATGGTTTTGAATTAATTTTTCTAAATTATTTACCTCTGTTTCAGCCTCAACAACAGAATAAAACAAAGGTAAAGTCATGTGTGCATCCAAGTGTATTACATCTCCATATTGTATTACTCTTAAATTATGCAAGTCAATCCATTGGGCAAATCTGTTTTTTTGTAATAAAGCAATAATATCTTTCGCCATATTCACATCTACTTCATCCATAATACCGGATATTGAACGTTTCAATATTTTGTATCCGGTAATTAAAATTATAATTGCAAAAATCATTGCAACAGCACTATCCAGCCAGTACCAATTATGTGGCACTACCATTAGCAATAACAAGCCTACAATGATGGCAATTGAAGAATAAGAATCGGTAATTAAATGTTTGCCTGCAGAAATAAGAACCAACGCATTTTGTTTTTTACCCTGTATTTCAGCATATTTGCCAATAAAATAATTTACTAGCCCTGCACCTACAACAATCAATAAGCCGATATCTAACTTTTTTAATTCATGGGGTATTATTAACTGTTCAATAGATTCGTAAATAATAACAAGCCCTGAAATAATAATAAGTGTTCCCTCTACTGCCGATGATAAAAACTGTACCTTACCATGTCCATAAGGATGGTTGGTGTCTCTTGGTTTTGCGGCTAATATTATACTGTATAAGCCCAAAAAACCGGTTACCATATTCACTATCCCTTCCATTGCATCAGTTAATACCATTACCGAATTAGTAATATACCATGCAATCATTTTTCCAATAAAAAGAAATACTGAAAAAAAAGCAATGTATCGTTGTAATCTTATTATATTCATTGCAATAAAACAATTTATTATGTAAATTTAATTCTTAATAAATATACCTTTTTGCCTATAAATATTTAAAGCAAAAAATGCTATTAAAAGAAGGCAAAGGTAACTGGAAAGTGCCAACACAATGTAAATTAGTATTAATTTACTGTTTATCTTTTAGGAAGTAAATTGTTTTATACTTTTTCGGAAGAACGCAATATTGCTGCAGCCAAAGCAGCAAAACCACCTACAATACCACCAAGCAGTATAGTAATAAATATAAACATACTATAATTTGGCAACTTAAATACCATAGCCAGTTTACCGGAAAGTATATGATTATTAGACCAGTCTATGAATACAACAGCACAAAGCCAGAAGAGTGCAATTCCTAAAAAGCCGGCAAGAAAAGATATTGCCGGTTTTTGTGCCATTGCAAAAGATACTACAAAGGCTACAATGGCAATAGACCACCAAGGTAAAAAATACTCAACAAAAGATGCTATAAAAGCTATTAATATAATTGATAATATAAAACGCATATATTTACGGATGTAGAGTCCAGCAAGATTTAAATGAATTATTATTTTGTTCTTTATTGTTTGGCAAAAACTGAAGCTTATAATATTTTCCTTCCACCCAATTTTGCAAAAAATCGTCATAATATTTACTACCCGGGTTGCCACTCTGCCCACCCGGATAAACACCATAAGCATTAATATCTTTTCCCATTTCAACTACCATACGCCACGAAGGTCCATGGTCTCCTTTTGCAGCATTCACTGTATTACTCCACCCGCCTATTTTTAGGTGTTGATAGCTAAAAGCGTCTAATCTACTTAAATGTTTTACCGTAGTATTTTTTACCATATACCATTGTATGCCTATTGTTTTTTCTAATTTCTGAATGCTATCCATTGTTTCTTTAAAACTTTTCAAAATAACGTCATCATCAGCATATTTTTCAGTTTTCAATGTTTCTGTCTCCAAATTATTGCCATAATATTCACTCACTAACAATTGCATTGTACGTTCGGGTAATGGAAATAAGTTTTCAGGTACTCTTTTTAATGTAGCGTTCCATTTATCATTATAAAAATGATACCACCATATCTGATATATACTTGCAGCTTTACTTTCAGCCCCTAATTCCTTATCCCATTCCTTTAATTGTTTTAAATAATTTTCTTCAACATTATTAAGAGGTATTTTTAAATGTTCTATTACATTAGTAAAAATACCAACGGTACATTCTGCCAATAACGAATGTGTATCGTTTTGCAGTTTAAACATGTCATCTATTGTAAATTTTTTATTACTATTTAATATTTCATTTATCCGCCATGCCCTTAATTCAATAAAGTAACCATTATACCAATAAGGGTAAGAACTATCTGTAACACACTGATTAGCAGAACTTACAAAACCTCTTTCAGGGTTCAAAACATGTGGGTTCTCACGCATAGGTATCAGTTCTTTCCATAAAGTAGTGCTATCGGCACCATTCATTATATATTTTCCTTGTTCTTTCCATTTATTTACAAATTGCCCTTGCCCCCAAATTGCAACATTTCCAAGTCTGTCGGCATAAACCATATTTTGTGCAGGACACTGAAAATTTAGAATTGCGTCAACATATTCATTATAGTTTTTAGCCTTATTTAGTAAATAAATTGCTAAAAGTTCATTTGTAGAGTTGTGAGCCATCCAACACATAGCAAGCGGCTTATTGTAATTACCGGGAGCAGTAAAATGGTCGTCATACATTACAGGTCCATGAATTGTATAGTTCACAGTATCCAAAAAATCGGGCATGCCTTTCATGCTTATTTTTTCAATTCTTTTTTCATAAGCTAATTGCTTACCTGCAAACCAATACTTATTTTTATCTGTTTCAGCCTGCTTTATGCTGTAAAAATCTTTTACATCTCTGTAATTATTGGTTAGCCCCCAAGAAATACTGTCATTAAAACCAATTATTATTCCTGGTGCACCTGGCAAGGATGCCCCGTAAACATTACGGTCGGGTGTTTGTAGCTGTATTTCGAACCATAAAGAAGGTAAATTGAGCATTAAATGTGGGTCGTTACAAAGTATAGCTGCCTCATTTTGGGTTTTACCGGGCCCCACAGCCCAATTATTACTCCCAATACCGTCTTGTTTCTCAGCAAAAACAGGTAAATTATTCTTTGATATTTTTTTATTCTCAGCCTCAAATTTTGGGAAAATAGCACCATCGGGGACTTGTGGTATTGCAAGGGTTGCAGCATCAAAAATAGTGCCGGTAGGTATTACAGGTGAAGAGCCTGTAATCTTTTCAGGAAAAAGCAAGAGAAACTGTTCTTTGGGTAATACATCTCTCAAATAGGTTAAAGGAATATCTTCAGTATAACCGGTAAGGTCGTCTGCCATATATTTTAATAATAATGAAGCTTTTAGATTTGTCCATTTCTCAGGAGCAAAGCCCATTAATTTATATTCAAATGGGAAATCTCTGAATTTTAATGAAGTAATATAATGATTAATTCCTTCGGTATAAGCATCCATCATCATTTTGGTTCTGGGGTCTTTCTCAATTGCATTTAATGAGTTTTCTGCTCCATAAACCATACCTTTTCTGCGTTGCCCTCGGTCATAATTCAAGGTTTTATTACCTATAATTTCACTTACTCTGCCTGCTGCTGCTCTTGTTTCCATATCCATTTGCCATAATCTGAAAAATGCATGCAAATATCCTTCTATGTAAAACAAATCATGGTCGTTTTCGGCACGTACATGCGGTACTATTCGATCGTCAAACCAAACACTTGCATCATTTTTCAACTCCGGAAATCTAATTTCGGCAGTAAAATCTCTATTTACAGTTTCTGCACTCGCCCAACATCCGTTTACAGGGTCTAAGAAACGACCTAAAGCAGGAATATCGCCTATTTTATTGTCTAAAAGATAAATTATACTTATAGTAACTATTAGTATAACCACTCCGTATATTCTACGCATATTAATGAGGTTATTCAAATTCAATTATAGACCATTAATATCATCTGTAAATAATCTAACATATTGAAATTTACTGCAAAATACAAAAAGAAATTTATAAGTAGCATAAATAAAGTTTTACTATTTAATAATTTTAATTTGAAAAAAATATTTCGGACAGCATATTGAAAATATGCATATTTCACACTGTGCCTAATTTAATAATATCTAAAATAGATAACAAAAATAAAGATAAGTACAAAAAACTTTCAATCAACATAGTTAACAATAAATTCACGCGAAAAGTAGATATTTAGTCAAAATATTGTAATATTTTTGTCGAAAATTATAGAAAATTATGAAGAAGTATTCAATTATCGCAATTGTAACAACGCTTTTTGTTTGTTTTTATGCATGTACACATAAGCCCGGTTTAGTGGTAACTATAAATAAAAATGATACTACCGGTAACAGTAATAACAATAACAACAATAATAATAATAGCGGAAAGGATACTACCAAAGAAGTATTTGATACATCTGTATGTTTTCAAAGAGATGTGTTACCTATTTTTACCGGTAGCTGTGCAATGGCAGGTTGCCATGATGCTATTTCTAAAAAAGAAGGATACGATTTAAGCAACTATAATTCCATTATATCAAGAGGACTTGTAAAAGGCAAAAGTGCCAGTAGTAAAGTTTATACAGTTTGTGTAAAAGGAAGTATGCCCCAAAAACCTATACCAAAATTAGACAGTACTCAATTAAGCCTTATAAGAAGATGGATAGATAAGGGAGCTCCCAATGATACGAATTGTGCCGTAAATTGTGATACAACTAAATTCACTTATTCTAATGGTATAGTACCAATTATGAAAAGCTATTGTCTTTCTTGTCATGCTACTGCACCGGCAGGTAGTTCGGGTGGTGGCATAGTACTTGATAATTATAATGCTGTAATTACACAAGTAAACAATGGCAAACTTATGGGTGATTTGCAACATCAGACCGGTTTTCATGCTATGCCTTTAGGTGGTAGCCAATTATCTGATTGTAAAATTACGCAATTTAAAAAATGGATAGCTGCCGGAGCATTAAATAACTAAAATTTATCCCCCCAAAAAAAAGAACAGACTTTGTTTTGTAATAAAAAGCAATTGTCTGTTCTTGTTTTATTTTACTTATTAAACAGCTTTTGTACATCATTTTTAAGATTAATTATAAATGGTTTGTGTAAAAAGAAAGTTTAAACTATCTTTATCGCTTAAAAATAAAAACTGCTTTACAAAATTGCTTTTATGATGCAAAAGAAAATTTACATTTTATGTCTTTCCCTATCTATGCTTTTTTGCTTTTCAAATACAGATGCGCAATCAGGTAAAAGCGAAATATCAGGTACTTATGGGTATTTTAGTTATTTCACATTATACAAAGGTGCACCATTCAGTACATCATCAGGTACAGGTGTGTTGACATATAAATATTATATAAATGATAATTTTACTTTAGGTATGGGTATGGCGTTCGAGAATATCAGCGATTGGGGTAGTTTACTTTCATTCTCTCCAGAAGCAACTTTTAAATATATGGATACAAAAGATAATCAGATAAGAGTGCGTTTATATGGCGCTGTATCTATGGGTATTTGTTTATTTACAGATTGGGATAATAACCCAAACCATATTGATGGTTCCGGTTTAAAACTTTGGGCTTTTCAAGCTACTCCATTTGGTATTAGAATTGGTAGAAAATTAGCTTGCTTTGCAGAAATTGGCTTAGGTTATAAAGGTATAATAAGTGGCGGTTTATCTTATAGATTCCGTACAAGACCTAAATATGTACCTGTTGATTAATTTTTAAAATCAGTATTATCTAAATATTCAATGCATTATTTAGATAATAATATCTGAAATGCATATGTAAAATAAATTGTGTAACATTAAAACAGTTCTATTTTACGCAAAAATCATTGCTAATTTTCTAAATTCCATAACATATTAATCCTAACAAATCCTATTATTTAGCTACCTTTGCACTCAAATTTTAAACTTTATTAATTTAACAATATAAAAAATGGCAGATTTACGCTTACAGCGCAACTTTGGTATTGCAGCACACATTGATGCAGGCAAAACCACTACTACAGAAAGAATTCTATATTATACCGGTGTAAACCACAAAATTGGTGAAGTGCATGAAGGTGCAGCAACCATGGACTGGATGGCACAAGAACAGGAACGCGGTATTACTATTACTTCTGCAGCTACTACTTGCTTTTGGAACTTCCCTACTGTACAAGGTAAAGTATTACCTGAATCTAAAAAATACAAATTTAATATCATTGATACTCCGGGACACGTGGATTTTACTATTGAAGTAGAACGTTCTTTAAGAGTATTAGATGGTCTTGTTGCATTATTTTCTGCTGTTGATGGTGTTGAACCTCAATCTGAAACAGTTTGGCGTCAAGCTAATCGTTATAAAGTTCCTCGTATCGGTTTTGTAAATAAAATGGATAGAGTTGGTGCTGATTTCTTAATGGTAGTTAATCAGGTTCGTGATATGTTGGGTGCAAAATCTGTACCATTACAATTACCAATAGGTGCCGAAGATAACTTTAAAGGTATTGTTGACCTTATACAAATGAAAGGTATTATTTGGGAAGATGCAACACAGGGTATGACATATAAAGAAGTACCTATTCCGGATGATATGAAGGAAGAGGTTGATTTTTATCGTGCCCAATTAGTAGAAGCTGTTGCAGAATATGACGACCAACTTTTAGAGAAATTCTTTGTTGACCCTAACAGCATCTCAGAAGACAAAATTTAAATTGAAAAAGACAATATTGAAAAATCTTTAAAAGACAAAAATCTGTTGATTAAATAATTAAAAAGTTAAAGAGACTGCATGTTT
>CAIWXG010000243.1 GCA_903916555.1 uncultured Bacteroidota bacterium | reverse complement strand
GTTTATAGTCTCGATAGGTTCAGCAGGACAGGCGATAGCGCGATATACATCGCTAGTGAATTGAAGAAAAGCGGAGTTAATATATTAGCCGTAACGCAGCCAATAGATACAAACTCACATGCAGGTTCCTTGCAGCAGAATATTCAATTCATCTTCAGCAAGTACGACAATGACCTTAGGAAGCAGAAAACAGTTGATGGTATGAGAGAAAAGCTACTGAGGGGAGAGTGGCTTGGAAATGTACCTACTGGCTATTCTTACGATAAAACACACGGCACTAAAGAGCAAAGGATAGTAATTACTGAAAAAGGGTGGTTTGTCAAACAGGCGTTTGAGTGGAGAGCCGAAGGCCGATCTTATGAAGAAATAGTGGACAAATTGGAAAAGTTGGAATTCAAAATCCCATTCCAACTACTGACGGATATGTTCAGAAATCCTTTTTATTGTGGGCTTATTTCTCATAACCTTCTAAATGGTGAAATAGTAAAAGGCAAGCACCCAGCCCTTATAAGTGAGGATTTATTCCTACATGCTAACAATTTATGCAAGTCAAATGGATATAAGATCAAACTTGTTGAAGAGAACCTGCCTTTAAAAAGATTTGTTGGGATGCAGAAACGAACCACCCATTCACAGGATATATTGTAAAGAAGAAGAATAAATATTACTATAAGGTTAATAAGGTTGGAGTTAAGGTGAATAGGAGCATTGATATAATGCACAACAAATTTAGGGAAATATTGAAATACTATTCAATTCCTGATATTGCTATTGCACCGTTGAAACTTCAATTAGCATACACCTATGAGAATTCAACCGGAAGTCATGCTGAAATTAAAAAGACAATTACAGGGAAGCTGACCGAACTTAATACTAAGCTTGAAAAGTTAGAAGAAAGACATGCTTTTGGCGAAATAAATATGGAGGTTTATAACAAGTTTACCGCTAAACTGCTCCTTGAAAAAGACAGCCTTACGGCAGAGCTGGAAAAACTCACGATAAAATTATCGAACCCAAAAGAGTTGATCGATTTTGTATGCAGATTTGCCTCGAAACTCGCTACAGTATGGACTTCTGCCAATTACCATCAAAAACAGACCATCCAAAATTTGATCTTTCCTCATGGTATTCTGTATGATGCGAAAATTGACAATTATCGAACTCCTAAAGTAAAATATATTTTTGAGCGAATGGCTTGTATGACAAGGGTTTCAGAGGAAAAGAAAAACGGGAGCTTCGATTTTTATGTCGAAAACTCCCGTTTTGTAGGCTCGAGCGGGGAATTGTCGAACCAAATGTTTGAGGATTTGGTCGAAATTTATAAAGTTGTGAAGAAATTAGGATTGTAACATCAGTGAAGCAAAAATAGCGTAATTTGTAATTAGCTAATTTATTTGTACCTTACATTTGACTTGTAAAACTACTTTCTATGGTAAACAGCAATTTGGTTTTTGATTCTATTGAAAATTTTTATTTAAAAATTGAAGAAAGTGTTTACAATACTGAAAGCTCAATTTCTGATGCTATACGGCTTCTTTTTGACAATACTACGGACGTCACAATAAAGAGTAAGTTACAAACTGAACAATATGTGTTCGGTTTTTTAATAAAAAATGGTGAAGTTACTCCCAAGTTTTCTACAACTTATGAAAATGGGACAGTTTGGAGTTACCCTTCTTACAATGATTTCAATATTGAAGCATACGACTACGTTTTGAGTAGGGCTAAACAGGTCAATAATAACTATTTAAAGATTCGGTATTACCAAATTATCTGGTGTAGTCCGATTAAGCAAAAAAATAATCAAGTCGCAAAAAACATAGTTGATTCTAGCATAGAAATTATCAAATCTATTGACACAAATAATACAGATAAGGAATATTGGCTTTGGTATGAATTAGCAATAAATGGATGGTTGATTGCAGGTCAAATAAAATACAATGTCTTGTCCTGAAATAGGTTGACACGCAAAAAGCGTGTTTATGGAAAAAAATATCAAAAAGAGTAAAAGGGGAGCTGCCTATAAATATGAAGCTTCTTTTAAAAGAAAAATTATTCAGGAGTTATATACTGGAACAATCACAAGAGCCGAATTAAGGAAAAAATACAATATTCCCGGCAAGTCATCATTTTATCAATGGGAAAAATGGTACGATGAGGAGCAAAAACAAATGCTACCTTCCACCCAAATGCTACCAGATAAAGAGCAAGAAGGAGCTATTGTTGCCCTGCAACCACCTTCACAAAAGGGAGGGCTTGAGGAGGAATTACGTCTTGCCAAGTTGAAAATAATATGCTTAGAGACGATGATTGATGTGGCAGAACAAACCCTTCAAATTGAAATCCGAAAAAAAGCTGGCACCAAGCCGTCCGGAGAGTAAAGCAATTGTATCCCGAGGAATGCTCTCGTGCAATATGCTATGCGCTTGGTTATAGCCGTCAGGCTTATTATAAGCATCTTAAAATTGAAGCTGGAGAAGCTTTAGAACACGTAATAATTATAAAAATGGTCAAAGAAATCCGTAAAGACATGCCTCGTATCGGAGGCAGAAAACTGTTTCACTTGCTCAATGCTCAATTGATGGCGCATAGCATTGAAATAGGTAGAGATAAGTTTTTTTCTATACTTGATACTTTTGGGCTATTGGTGCGAATACGAAAAAAGCGAAAGCCCATTACCACCAATTCAAACCATCCGTTTTACAAGTATCCTAATTTGATTAAACAAATGGAAATACTTCGTCCTAACCAACTGTGGGTATCGGATATTACCTATATATCTTTGATTCATAAATTCTGCTACCTCAGCCTGATTACTGATGCCTATTCACACAAAATAGTGGGTTACTGCCTATGGATGAATCTCAAACGTGATGGAACGATAAAGGCACTCAAAATGGCTACAGATAGCCTTGCAAAGAAAGATAGGAGCAACCTAATACATCATTCAGACAGGGGACTTCAGTATTGCAGTAAGGATTATATCGATTTATTGACAATAGATTCTATTGGTATCAGTATGACTGAAAATGGCGACCCCTATGAAAATGCAATAGCGGAAAGAGTAAATGGCATTTTAAAGGGGGAGTTCGCATTAGGTCAATCCTACAAAGGCTTGGAACAGGCTAATGAAGCTGTAATAAAGGGTATCAATACTTACAACTCAATGCGTCCACATGCCAGTTGTGATTACCTTACCCCAGACGAAGCACATAAAATATCAGGTAAACTAAAAAGCAAATGGAAAAAAGATGAAATCAAACCAGTGTAGGTTTTCTAAGGCATACATCGGATGCGTAGCTATCAAACAAAAATACCGACCGCCATAGGCAGCCGGTATTTGTTAGCTTACGCTTACCGAATTGGATTATTCCTTCGATGGTTGCTCCTCAGCAGAGCCACC
>CAIWXG010000242.1 GCA_903916555.1 uncultured Bacteroidota bacterium | reverse complement strand
GCAAGGATAAAGAATTATTGGCAAAATATGACGAACTGCTACAGGCTGTGTTTTATGATATGTTTGGTGACCCGGTGAAGAATGAGAAGGGGTGGGAGGTGAAAAAGTTTTGTGAGGTTACTGAGAATTTAGATAGTTACAGGAAACCAGTTAAAGCATCCGATAGAGAGCAAGCGCAAGGTATATATCCATATTATGGTGCTACAGGGATAATTGACTATGTAAATGAATATTTATTGGATGGTCAATTTTTATTGATTTCAGAAGATGGAAAAAACCTTGTAGGTAGGTATAAAAAGATAGCTTTCATAGCTATGGGTAAAATTTGGGTGAATAATCATGCACACATATTACAAAGTTGCAAAAATTGCAATAACTATTATTTAGAACATTATCTAAATCTCATAGATTTAAAGGCTTTTGTCACTGGCATTGACCAGTACAAATTAAACAAAGCGAACTTAGATATTATACCTGTTACTTTACCGCCAGTTAAATTGCAAAATGAATTTGCATTAATTGTACAAAACGTTGAACAACAAAAATCTCAAATCATCCAACAACAAACCCAATCAGAAAACCTTTTTCAATCTTTGATGCAGCAGGCATTTAAGGGGAAGTTGGTGGGGTAAGGGCATAATTATTTTAAAAACAAACAAAAATTATAAGATAAGCAACTATTAATTATCTTTAAGGTCTATGAAATCAAATTTCTCCTTCCTGCAACACGAGTTCGAACCCATGTTCGAAAATGCACAGCGGGCAGAGGAACATGTTTTTACCGACCCCATGTATTGCGCCATTTTGTGCCGTAAAAGCCTGGAGGAGTTTGTAAAATGGCTGTATGATAACGATAAAGACCTTGAAATACCTTTTGATACCACACTCAATTCGCTAATGCACGAGCAGTCGTTCACAAGCATTATCCCCCCAACACTCTTGCGCAATACCCACTTGCTGCGCAAAATTGGGAATAACGCAGTGCATAGCACGCAAAAAACCACGCAAAGCGAAGCCTTAAATGCAGTGCGTATTTTGTTCGATTTTTCGCTTTGGGTGGTACGTATCTATAGCAGCACCCAAACACCGGTTGTAACATTTAACGAAAGTATATTGCCCACCGGCACTGCTATTACCCGCAGCAGCAAAGCGGTTGAAACTTTACAACAAGAGTATGAGGATACCAAACAGCAATTAGAGCGAGCCAACAAAGAACTTAAACAAAATGAGGAACTGAGGCTGGATATGGAAGCGAGGCTGATGGCAGTACACGCCATAAAAACAGCCAATCAGGACACAGCAACAAACGTAATTCTATCTATCAACGAGGCAGAAACCCGCAAATTATATATAGATACCTTGCTTAAAGAAGCGGGTTGGGATATAAACCTGCCCGGCTGCATGGAGTTTCCGCTTGTAGGTATGCCCGAAAAAGCGGGTAGCGGCCGTGCCGATTACGTATTGTGGGATGATGATGGCAAGCCATTGGCTGTTATAGAAGCAAAACGAACAACAGTTGATGCCGAAAGGGGCAAACAACAGGCAGAAATATATGCTCAATGCCTGCAACAAATGACAGGGCAGCGGCCTGTACTATTTTATACCAATGGCTTCGAAACCCATATTTGGGACGATGCAGCGGGTTACCCACCACGGCAGGTGCATGGTTTTTACAGCAAAGAAGAACTGCAACTGGTAGTTAACCGGCGTACGCTGCGTAAAAACCTATCTACCGTATCAACAGGAAATAACATTGCCGGGCATTATTTTCAGATAGAAGCCATTACTGCGGTAGCCGAACGCTTGCAAGCCAAATACCGGGGTGCGTTATTGGTAATGGCCACCGGTACCGGAAAGACCAGAACCGCAATAGCACTTACAGACTTGTTGACTAAGGCAGGATGGGCAAAAAAAATACTCTTCCTTGCCGACCGCAACGCTTTGGTTACACAGGCAAAAAAGAATTTCAATAAATTTCTGCCCAATCTTACGGCTATAGATTTAACGAAAGAGGCAGAAGATACCGCCAGCAGGCTTGTTTTTAGCACCTACCCCACTATTATGAACCGCATAGACAGTGTAAAGAGCGATGGGCACCGGTATTATGGCGTAGGACATTTTGATGTTGTGTTTATTGATGAAGCCCACAGAAGCATCTACCAGAAATACAAGGCTATATTTGAATATTTTGACGCTATATTTATTGGGCTTACCGCAACACCCAAAGCTGATGCCGACAAAGACACATACGATCTGTTTGGGCTGGAACCACACCACCCTACCTACGCCTACGAGTTGAACAAAGCCGTTGCCGACAAATTTCTTACCCCGCCTAAGTCAATCGCTATTCCGCTAAAATTTCCACGGCAGGGCATTATTTATAATGAACTGAGTGAAGCAGAAAAAGCAGAATATGAAAAGGAGTTTTTAGACAATTTCGGCACTGTGCCCGACCAAGTAAACAGTGCGGCCATCAACAATTGGCTGTTTAATAAAGACACGGTTGATAAAGTGCTTGAATTTCTTATAAACAATGGGCAAAGAATTGAGGGTGGCGATAAGTTGGGCAAATCCATCATCTTTGCTCGCAATCACGACCATGCACTACATATAGAGGATTGTTTTAACAAGCTTTATCCGCATTACGCAGGCAAAATGCTGCGTATTATTGATAACTATTCCAAATTTCCGCAAACGGCTATTGAAGATTTTTCAAAACCCGACAATAACGAATTCTTGATTGCGGTATCGGTAGATATGCTGGATACGGGGATAGATATACCTGAAATATTGAATCTTGTTTTTTTTAAGCCGGTAATGTCTAAGTCGAAATTCTGGCAAATGGTAGGTCGTGGTACACGGCTCTGTAAAGACATTTTTGGCCCCGGAGCCGACAAACAATTTTTCAATATTTTTGATGTTTGCGGTAATATAGAATTCTTTAGTGCAAGCGACATTCAGGAAACCGAGACCACTGCTTATGGTACATTGAGCCAAAGGATATTTGAAGCACGCTTAAAAATTGTTTTTTTGTTACAGACCAATAAGCAAACAACAGACGAGGATAAACTATTGGCAGCACAACATGCTGATTTTTTGCATGGTGCAATTTCGGGCTTTAACGAAGAAAGTGTGTGGGTAAAAATGCACTTGCGTTATGTAGTGAAGTACAAGGAACGTAGTGTATGGAATGCAATTACAAGAACAGACATCATAGATATTGAGGAGCATTTGTCGCACCTTTATCTGGATGAGCAATCGGTAGAACTAACGCGGAGGTTCGACCTTATGGTGTTTAGATTGATGATTTGCGTTTTGGAAGGTGGCAGTACTGCGTATTATATCAATAAAATTAAATCATTAGTAGTTGGGTTATTGCGTAAAATGAGCATTCCGGAAGTAAAGAAGCAGGAACCGCTTATCCGCCGGGTGATTGAAGACGAGTATTGGACAGTGCTTACGCCTACATCGGCAGAAGAAATGCGGCAGGCATTGCGCAACTTGGTTCAATACATAGAACGGGAAAATAAAATAGTACTATATACCGATTTTGCCGATGAGCTTGGCCCAATGGCAAAAGATGTGGAGATAATGGGCAACTATACGAATCTGGATGCTTATAAAAAAAGAGTAGAAAAATTTATCAGAGAAAACGAAAACCACCTTACCATCTACCGGATACGCCATAATTTACCCATAACCCAAGCAGAATTAGATAGTTTAGAGCAATTGTTGTTTAGTATAGACCCGGAAGCCGATAAAGATACTTTGCAAAAAGTGGTAGAAGGGCAGCCATTGGGTAAGTTTATCAGGAGCATATTGGGTTTAGATATTAATGCTGCCAAAATAGCGTTTGCCGGCTTTTTAAGCATAGAAAATTTAAACTCCACGCAAATCAATTTTATTAATACATTAATTGATTATTTATGCCAGAATGGTACCATTGACAAAAACATGCTTTTCGAAAAGCCCTTTACCAATATTAATGATCAGGGTATTGCAGGCGTGTTTCCCAACCATGCACCAAAAATCATTTCAATTATTGATGAGATAAATGCTAATGCCATTATGGTGGCGTAAGGGTTTTAAACCATATATAACTTCTTTCTTTGCTTTGAATTAATACTAAATTTATATACTGGAAAATTGATTGCGATATATCTTGTAAGAGTCATTCCTCGGGTGAACTAATTTTCACTTTACAATATGAGCTAAAAATAAATATATTCAAAAATCAAGAAGGGATTCATGTCAAAGAAGTTGAAAATAACCATTATTTCAAACAATAGTTCAATTTCATCTAACACATAACAACAATGTAATTATGTTTAATACAGCTGTGCCATTTAAAGGTGTGGTACTAGTTGACCCTGAAGGCAAGGAAGGCAATCGTATTAAAATTTGTAGAAACCAAATTTATGGCTATAAACTATTTTATTTTTAATGGGTGCAAAAGTTGATGTAAAAATTAGTCATTCTGAAAATAGAAATAAAACAATACTTTCGGGTTTCCAAATGAAAATCAGGATAGAATTGAACATTGGGACAGAGTGAAGAAAATTTAATTAAAGGACTTGAACGAGTATAAAATCTAATAAAATAATACAAATAACATGATACCAAAAGGACAATTGCTTATAGTTGGCGGGCATGAAAACAAAGGAGAAGAGCCTGGTGAAAACCTGACTATCCATAAAAAAAGGATTTCACAATCTCATTTTGAGATTCTAGGCAAACTTATTTCAAAAATACCCAGAAAACACCATCTTATAGAAATTATTGCTTCTGCATCTGCCATACCTGATGAAATGGAAGAACTATATTTAGAAGCCTACAGAAAAGAAGGATTTACAGAAGTTGGCATAATAAAAGTTGAAACAGCGGAAGATGGCAGTAAGCCAGAATCGTTAGAAAGAATTCGTAATGCACACGCAGTATTTTTTACCGGTGGCGACCAAAACAGGCTCATCTCACACATTGGGCAAACTCAAATATTGTCTGCATTAATTCATAAATACCATACAGATAATAATTTTATAATAGGAGGAACCAGTGCAGGTGCAATGGCTGTTCCTGATACGATTATTGGTGGAGGATTAATAAGAGAGGCTGTATTTAAAGATGATATTAAAATAACTAAAGGTTTAGGTTTGATAAAAGATATTATTGTAGATACCCACTTTATTAAAAGAGGTCGTTTTGCGAGATTGGCACATGCTGTTGCATTGCATCCGCATATTTTAGGAGTGGGTTTAGGCGAAGATACTGCATTGTTAATTACAGAAGGAGATATTGCTGAGTGTTTAGGTTCCGGCATGGTAATTATTATTGATGGCAGTAGTATAGCTCATACCAATATTCATAATGTGGATGATTTTACACCAATTGTAATGGATAATTTAAGAGTAGGTATTCTTGCAGAAGGTAGCCGCTATTTATTAAAGGAAAGAAAATTCTTGGATTAGTGGTAAAAATGTATTTATTCTAATTGCAATATTTACTTGTTTGGAACAAGAAATAATTAGCGAACACATGCACAAGAAAAAAAATATTACAATGCCAATAATTCTTGAATTTCATTCAATAAAATTGGAATATCTTTTATTACTACTTTCCATACTAATAATTCATCTACTGCATCGTAGGCATGAATTACCCTGTTTCTTAAATTAACTATTTTGCGTGCAGATGTTATTGGAAATTGAGGATTCATTTTTAGAAGAATATTTGTTGCTTCACCAATAATTTCCAATTCTCTTTCAATTGCTCTTCTTTTGGTAATATTTTTTTAAAATTCTTCTAATGATACCATTTCATATAATTTGATTATTTTAGGTAAATAAATACTTGTTTTTTATATTAGTATAAAAAACATTTATTATTGCCTACCCCCTATACTCCCCCCATACACTACGCAGGGTATCTGCAATCTCGCCCAGTGTGCAAAGGTTTTCAACAGCATTGATAACAGCCGGCATTAAGTTTTCGGTCGTTAAGGCTTGCTGTTTAATGGTTGCTAAGCATTTAGTTACTTCTGTATTGTTCCTTTCAGCTCTTAGTTTCTTCAATTTCTCTGACTGCTGTACACGTATAGAATCATTTATATGTAATAGTGGAGTCGTATTCTTTTCGTTACTTGTAAATTTATTTACACCTACTATTATTTTACTGCCGTCTTCAATTGCTTTATTGTAAGCATAAGCTGAGCGGGCAATTTCATCTTGCATAAAATGGTTCTCAATAGCTTTTACGGCACCACCCATAGCATCTATTTTTTCTATTAACTTCCACGCATCTGCTTCAATTTCGTTCGTTAAAGATTCTATGTAGTAAGAGCCTGCAAGAGGGTCCACGGTATCTGTTGCACCTGTTTCATAGGCTAATATTTGTTGTGTGCGTAATGCTAAAGATGCTGCTTCTTCGGTTGGTAACGAAAGTGCCTCATCGTACCCATTGGTATGCAACGATTGTGTGCCGCCTAATACAGCCGACAAGCCTTGTAATGCCACCCTAACAATATTATTTTTAGGTTGTTGTGCTGTTAAAGTACTACCACCTGTTTGTGTATGGAAACGTAACATTTGTGCCCTTGGGTCTTTTGCGCCTAAAGTTTTGGTAATCGTTGCCCACATTCTACGAGCTGCTCTAAATTTAGCTACTTCTTCAAAAATATTGTTGTGTGCATTAAAGAAAAATGAAAGTCTTTGTGCAAAAACATCTATATCTAATCCTTTGGTAATTGCTGCCTGCAAATAAGATTTACCATTTGCTAAAGTAAACGCCAACTCTTGTACTGCATTAGAACCTGCCTCTCTAATATGATAGCCTGATATAGATATAGTATTCCATTTAGGCACTTCTTTACTGCAATACTCAAAAATATCTGTAATCAGCCTCATCGACTCTGCCGGTGGATAGATATAGGTACCTCTTGCAGCATATTCTTTCAGTATGTCATTCTGAATAGTGCCTGATATTTTCTTTATGTCTGCACCTTGTTTTTTTGCAAGTGCTATATATAAAGCTAATAATATAAAAGCGGTAGAATTTATCGTCATTGAAGTAGAAATGTCGCTTAGTTTAATGTCTTTAAACAGTAACTCCATATCTACTAAAGAATCTATAGCAACCCCAACTTTACCTACCTCACCTTCTGCCATAGGGTGGTCGGAATCGTAGCCTATTTGAGTAGGTAAGTCGAAGGCTACCGAAAGACCACTTACCCCCTGGCTCAATAAAAAATGGTATCTGTTATTAGACTCTTCGGCAGTACTGAAACCCGCATATTGCCTCATTGTCCATAAGCGGTCTCTATACATTGCACCATGCACACCTCTCGTAAACGGAAACACACCGGGCATTTCATCCATCTTTACAGGCTCACAATACACTTCCTTAATCTCTATTCCCGCATCTGTTTTAATTATCTTCTTATCCATCCTAAATTAAAAAATCTAAATTTAAAAATACAAATAGGTATTACTTTTAAAATACTAAAAAGCAACTAAATAATTAATAAGAACTATATGAAAGTACTTTACTTGCTTCTTCATTAATGATAGCTAATGCAACATCGGTAGGCATTTCGCTATCCGATTTCAAAATCATTTCCATAATTCTACCATAAAGTTCTAAAGCAGGTGCTTCAGGGTTTAAGGTCTTAGAAATATGATTGGTCATGTTTACCTCTTGTTCTTTAACCCCCCAAACCGTTTTCCATACATTGGTAGATACATATATTTGTTGCGATAAATTATGTTCAAATTCAGAGTTGATAGTAAAAACAATAGCTTGTTGTAAATCCTGTACGGTCATATCGGGAGTGTAAATTCTGGGTATTAGCTGTCTTGGTTTTATACGTTCTATAAACAAGGTCAATCGTTCGTAAGCCTGCAATCGCAATCTGAGGGTAATATCTTGTGACTCTTTAAATATAGCCAATTGTTTTTGTTGAATATGAGTTACCAAAAACTTTTTTACAATCAGATAGCTTGATATTAATACAATAATAGCCGGTATGGTATATTTAAGTATTTCAAGCAAAACAGTTGTTGCATCCATAATACTACAAAAGTAGAAATTTTAAGTCATTTAGCTAGGAGTATTTAAAATTAGAATAACCAATTTTTTTGTACTCAATTTTCTTCTTATTTTCGTAAAAACAAAAATAATGGGACTCAATATTTATTTAAATTTCAATGGTGATTGCGAAGCAGCAATGAACCACTATAAAGATGCCACAAATGGTACAATCCATTCTTTACAGCGTTTTGGTGATTCACCAATGCCTGTAAACGAAGCAGATAAAAATAAAATACTGCATGGCAGATTAGAAATTAATGGTGTAACTGTAATGTGTTCGGATACACATGAAGCTAATGCTGTAACATTTGGTAATAATTTTGCGATAGCCTTAGATTACAAAAATGAAACTGATTTAAACAATACTTTTAATGCTTTAGCGGCAGGTGGTACTATAACTATGCCCTTACAAGATACTTTTTGGGGTGCAAAATTCGGTATGTGTACAGATAAATTTGGTGTAAACTGGATGCTGAATTACGACATGCCTAAAAACTAAAATTATCAGACCCCTATTGCAAGTGAATTTGTTTGTTGAATTGTTCATTAAATGATATTCTTATGTTTTATAAGTAATATCATTTCAAATTACCTTTTATATAATGATACCACCCTTTGCAACCCCAAAAAATCACTACAATTTGTTATACTAATTCTTAATTCTAACTTTCTTAAAAAATATTTTTTTATACAGCAAAAGAATAAAGTAGTTAGACTAATTTTGCTATTATTCCCTTATCAATAAAAATATAAATTTTAGAATGGGTAGGATATTTGAAGTAAGAAAATCAACAATGTTTGCGCGGTACGACCGCATGGCAAAACAATTTAGCCGTATAGGTAAAGAAATTAATATAGCTGTTAAAAAAGCCGGACCTGAACCGAATACAAACCCGATGCTAAGGCGTATAATGCAGAATGCAAAATCTGTAAATATGCCTAAAGACCGTATTGAGTCGGCTATAAAAAATGCAATGGGTAAAGATACCAGCAACTACGATGAGGTGCTATATGAAGGCTACGGTCCTTATGGTATTGCTTTATTGGTTGTTACTGCTACCGATAATACAACCAGAACTGTTGCCAATGTGAGGTCTCATTTTAATAAAGGTGGTGGTACACCGGGCAATAGTGGTTCTGTAAGCTTCTTATTTAAACACTGTGGTGTTTTTAAATTGAAATCGGAAGGGGCAAATTTAGACGACTTGGAATTAGAGCTCATCGATTTCGGATTAGAAGAAATAGGTGAAGATAGTGAAGGTAATATTATTGCCAGATGCGGTTTTACTGATTTTGGAAATATGCAAAAAGCATTAGAAGAAAAAAAGATTGTTCCTATATCTTCCGAATTAGAATGGATACCGTTAAATACAATTGAAATTAGCGAAGAACAAGCGGAAGAAATATTTAAATTAATAGAACGTTTGGAGCAGGACGATGACGTACAACATGTTTTTCACAATATGGCATAACAAATAATACATATAATTTCAAAGTCAATTTTATTTTATGAAAAAATTATTTTTAATTTTCATTGCTATCCCTTTTGCCATTGCAAGCATTGCACAGACGCCCTTAAAAGTGCCTGCACTTAGCCCCAATGCAAAAATAGCTCAAGATTTTTCTTTGTCTAACATTGAAATTTCTTATGGCAGACCGTCATCAAGAATGCGGCGTATGTTGGGCGGTGTAGAAGCTTATGGCAAACCGTGGCGTACCGGTGCTAATGGTGCTACAAAAATAAAATTCGGAGAAGATGTTGAAATTAATAATACTACAATTAAAGCCGGAGAATATGTATTATACACAATACCCGATAAAGATAAGTGGGAAATAATATTAAATACTGCTGCTACACCTTTTGGCCCTAATGGATACGATAAAGCGAATGATGTAGTTAGATTTACAATTGTGCCCAAACAAATGCCAGAGCAAGATATGATAGAAACCTTTACAATTAACATTACAAATATCACTTATAATACTTGTAATATTGAATTAGTATGGGAAGCTACAAAAATTGTAATTCCTGTTACAGCACATAATCAGGAAACAGTAAAAAAAAATATAGACAATGCTATCAATCATCCGTCTATTCCTTATTTTCAGGCAGCAAACTACATGTATGAATCTAATGGCAATATAGATACTGCAAAAGCGTATGTAGATAAAGCCTTAAAAGCCGACCCTACCGCTTATTATATATGGCATTTAAAAGCAAAAATTGAAAAGAAATTAGGTAATAAAGCGGCAACTAAAGAAGCAGCATTAAAATCTATGGAAGTTGCAAAAGGAAAACCTTATGAAGAGGAAAACAAATATAACAATACAATTTTATTAGAAGGTTTAAATAAACAATAATTAAAGCTATATTATTTTTTTCAAGACTATATACCAACATGCGCATTTACATTAGTATTGTTTTGATTTCTTTATTTTCTACTATTTGTAATGCACAACAGTTACGACCTGCGAATTCAGAAAAGATATATCATGAATTAGCCGGCTTACAACACCTTGTAAATGTATTATATATTGCAGCACATCCTGACGATGAAAACACCCGCTTATTAGCTTGGTTAGTTAATGACCAAAACATACATACGGCTTACTTATCTTTAACGCGTGGTGATGGTGGCCAAAATATTTTAGGTAGCGAACAGGGCGACGCATTAGGCTTAATACGAACACACGAACTTCTTGAAGCACGAAAAATTGATGGTGCCGAACAGTTTTTTAGTCGTGCCATAGATTTTGGATTCTCTAAAAATTATAAAGAAACATTTAAACACTGGAATTCTACTACTCTAACAGGTGATGCAGTATGGGTAATGCGTGTATTTAGACCCGATATTGTTATCTGTAGATTTCCACCGGATTCACAAGCCGGACATGGGCAACATGCTGCATCTGCAATAATTGCAGCAAATGCATTTAAATTAGCAGGCGACAAAACCAAATTTCCCGAACAAATACAATACTATCCTGAATGGCTACCAAAACGAATTATTTTTAATGCGTATCGTTTCGGTAGTTTTAGTACTGCAAAAGAAGATATGTTTAAATTATCGGTTGGGCAATATTTGCCTGATTTTGGCATGGGTTCCGGTGAGCTTTCAGGTGTTAGCCGCAGTGTACACAAAAGCCAGGGAGCCGGCACAGCAAGTATTCCAGGTGCACAAACAGAATATTTTAAATTAATAGATGGCGAGGATTTTAGTTCTTCATTGTTCGATGGGATAGATAAAACATGGGGAAGAGTGAACAGAAAGGATATTGGCGAAGACATACAACAAATTCTTAATAATTATAACTTCCAGCATCCCGATGCAAGTATTGGAGCATTAATGCAATTAAGAAAAAAAATTGCTTCAGTAACAGATAGTTATTGGAGAAAGGAAAAACTAAATGAAATAGACAAAATAATAGTTGACTGCACCGGTTTTATGGCTGAATTATTTACAAAACAAGCACAAACTGTTGCCGGTGTTACTTTGCCCTTTACATTGCATGTTATAGCCCGTACAACTTCAACACTGGTAATCTTAAAATCAATCAACTGGACATTACAAAGAAATGTAAGTAATGTAGATACGAGCTTGAACTTAAATATTGGCAAAGACTCGCTTTATACTTTTGAACATAATATAACCATTCCGAGTTCTACACCTATAACACAACCCTATTGGTTAAGCGGCATACATACAGGTGGTTTATTTCAGATACCGTTTGATACATTAATAGGAATGCCGGAAACCCCTAATCAGTTGCAAGCAACATTAACTATTTATATTGAGAATGAGATTTTCAATATAAATGTGCCACTTTCGTATAAAAAATTAGATCCTGTTAGAGGCGATATCGTTGAACAATTAAGAGTAGTACCCGATAAATCAATAGATTTCAGTTCCAATCTTATTATTGCAAATACAGATGGCTCACTAAAAACATCAGTTAGAATTCACCCCTTTAAACCGCTTGAAAATATTGGTTTAATGTTACTTTTTAATGATAAATTACTAACTACTTATAGCAATCTGAATATAAAAACAGACACTATATTAAATATTAGCCTACCGGCAGGAACTTTTCCTGATGCCATAAATAGTAGTAGTTTGTCTGTAATGGAGCGGGCAAGCCAGTTTATGAGTAATCAGCATTTAATTCAATATTCTCATATACCCACATTGCAGTTCTTCACACCATCATCAGTAAAAGTTATAAAAAACAATTGGAAATGTAAAGCTAAGAAAGTTGGTTTTATTGAAGGTGCCGGTGATTATATGCCTACATTTTTACAATTGTGCGGCTTAGATGTTGATATACTAAAAGAATCGGACTTTGTTGATGCCGCTAATTTAAAAAAATATGATGCCATTATTACCGGTATAAGAGCTGTAAATGTAGAAAAAAGAATGCTTACATGGATGCCTGTACTTTTAAAATATGCAGAAAACGGTGGTACATTAATTATGCAATATAATACATTACAAGATTTAGCAACTCCTCAATTAGGCCCCTATCCTATTACCTTATCTAACCAAAGAGTAACTGAGGAAGATGCAGAAGTGAAATTGCTTGCTCCTGAATCTAAACTATTTACTTACCCTAATAAAATAAGTGAGACAGACTTTAAAGACTGGGTACAGGAACGAGGTTTATACTTTGCAACTAAATGGGATGATAAATATACGCCCTTATTTTCTATGCATGACGATGGAGAACAGCCCTTAAATGGTTGCACATTATATGCAAAAACAGGAAAAGGGCATTATATTTACACCACATTATCTTTTTCTCGCCAATTGCCGGTTGGTAATAATGGTGCAATTAGATTATTGATGAATATGCTAAGCATAGGAAAATAATATATATTTTGGATAATTGAAACAATAGTAGTACGTTTATACAATATACGATTATGAAAAACATATTTTCAACAAAAATCATCTTTGGTATTGCATTTGTTTGTGCAGTAGGAGTATTAAGTTATAGTTGCAGCAAGGATTCTAATTCTACTGTAAAAGATACAGCTTGTGTAAATGCACATTTAAGTATTTACGATTCTATGTGTAATATGACAAGAAATAGATATGCAATAGAAAACCTTACACATTATCAAAATGATTCTGGCAAACAAGTAAATAAAACAGTAACTGACGGTAAGGTGAGTAGTATAAATATTACTGCTTTTAACAATAAAACAGTAGTATATAATTTTATGACCTTCCAATTAATAGATACAAATGGTGGCATCATACACTTTTATACCACACAAACACCTACCAACAAGAAACAAGACATTTACTATAATCCTAAAAGAGATAGTGTATTTATATGCACTACAACCAATACTTATAATGTTCAATCTACCCTTACAGATTTAGATACCTTATATACGCCTTATTAGTACTGCTTTTTCATTCTATATAACAACAAAAAGCTCATTTCAGATATTGGAATGAGCTTTTTGATTGTGATGAATATCCTAATCTTTGTATATTTTTATTATACTATTTCCTTCAATATCTATACTTGCTCTATACATGCCTTCGCTGTTAAATGGTAATTCAATATTACCTGCTTTGTCTATTGCTATTAAACCACCTTCGCCATTTATAACTACTAATTTATTATATACAACTATATTACAAGCCTCTTTAAGCGATAGTCCGTTGTATTCCATTAAGCAAGAAATATCGTAAGCTACAACCGAACGAATAAATAATTCGCCATGACCGGTACAAGAAATGGCACAAGTATTATTATTGGCATAAGTACCTGCACCAATAACCGGACTATCGCCTATTCTACCAAATTTTTTGTTTGTCATACCACCGGTACTTGTTGCAGCAGCAAGATTTCCGAAACAATCTAACGCAACTGCCCCTACCGTTCCCATTTTCTTTTCTGTATGGTCTAATTGTACTTTATTTTCTACAAATGCTTCTTGCCATTGGTTGTACCTTTGTTGCGTATAGAAATAGGCATCATTTTCAAATTGCAGATTTTGAGAATGTGCAAATTCTTCAGCACCACTACCTGCAAGCATTACATGCCCACTATACAGCATGGTAGTTTTTGCAAGCAATACAGGGTTTTTTACATTACTGATACCGCACACAGCACCGGCTTCAAGAGTTTTTCCGTTCATTATGGCTGCATCCATTTCGTGTTTGCCAATATTATTAAAAACAGCACCCTTACCTGCATTAAACAAAGCATTATCTTCTAAACACATTACAGCGGCAGCAACGGCATCTACACTATTACCACTATTTTCTAAAACTTTATATCCGGCACTCAATGCGTCTTTTAAGCCTTGCTCGTATTGTGTTTGCAGTTCCGTGGTCATTGTACTCCGTAGAATAGTACCGGCACCACCATGTATTGCTAAAGCAAATTTATTAGTCATAGTAATAATATTATTATTAGATATTCTGTTTTATGAGTACTATAATATTTAATTAATTTTAAAACTGTTAGCCATTTTTTCGAATATAGGCAAAAAACGTTTAAAAGTTGCTTGTGTAGCAGTGGCGGTCAGCTCGTAAGGTTTACCATCTTTTATGGTAACATAATAAATAGCTTCTAACTCTTTTTTATCGTATTTAAAGGTATAGATTATCTCATAGAAATCTCTTTTATTCATTTTCAGGTACTTTTGAGATACCTGTTTATAATTATTCATAAATTTCTCCAGTTTTTGTGGTTGTATCATCGCATATTCTTCCAATGATAAATCATCCACCATACCGATTACCAAATTAAAATTTTCTGCAAAAATTTGCATAGCCTCTTCTCTTGGTCTTTTAAAAAAGAAATTTGTTCCTTCAATAGGTGTATTAACCCAGTTTTCGGGATATAAAATGGAAAAACCTTTTTTTGTATCGGAATAAGTTTTATATTTTATTACCTGTGCAGACAGTTGTACCGAAAAAATAAATGAAAAAATTAGAATTAAGTATTTACCCATAAAATGCATTAATTTCTTTTATCTATACCCCAATATAATTTCTGCCTTATTGTTTTAAGAAAATTGTGTTCATCAGGTCTTACTAATGAAACGAGAAAATTTTCTTTTTTTACTGCCAATTGCACACTACTTTTTATAGTCTCCGTTCTGGCATCAAGTGTGCATAAAAATTGTTCTGACCGACCTTCTATTTCAAAAGAAATAACATTGTCATCGGGTACAACAATAGGTCTTGTATTTAAATTATGGGGTGCAACAGGGGTAATAACAAAACTGGATGCTTGCGGAAATACAACCGGCCCACCACAACTTAGTGAATAACCGGTAGAGCCGGTAGGTGTTGCAACTATTAAGCCATCTGCCCAATAGGTATTAAGGAATTCCCCATTTAAGTACGTATGAATTTTAATCATAGAAGATGTATCTTGTCTATGAATCGTAAATTCATTTAATGCATAAGGAGCTCCATCAAATAGAGGTACGCTTGAATCTAAATGTACTAAAGTTCTTTTCTCGTGTGTATAAGACCCTCTAGCAAGAGATAAAATGGCTTCTTCAACCTCATCTTCAGATATTGCTGCCAAAAATCCTAAACGACCTAAATTTACCCCAATTAAAGGTATATCTGTATTGCCTACAAAACAGACAGCATCTAGCATAGTACCATCGCCACCCAAACTGAATAACATATCGGTTTGGCGAGGCAAATCTTTTTTGCCGGTAAAAAATCTTGGTGTATTTGTAAATGTATAATAAGGTTGTAAGCGGTCGAAAAATTCTTTATAAAATACTACCTGTAAATTATGAAATTCAAAAAGATTAATAATTCTAATAATTACAGGTACATCTAACTTATCGAATGTTCTGTTATAAATAGCTACTAACATGAAACAAGATTTATTTACTATAAAAATGTAAATGTAATTCAATTAGCTGTATCCCTATTTAAAGTTTACAAAAATATAATCCAACATTACAATTACAGCAAAATAATATTATTGATTTTTTAATGAAAAATAAAAAACAGAACCTTTTCCTAATTCACTTTCTACCCATATTTCGCCTTCATTTTCTCTTAAAAAATCTTTACATAATATAAGACCTATATTTGTACCTACTTCGTTATTTGTACCCAAAGTACTACTGTTAGCACCTTCAAATATTGTTAATTTTGTTTTTTCATCTATGCCTATACCATTATCTTTTACTGAAAAAACGGTATAGCCCGGTATTTGGTTTTGTAATGCATTCACAATTATTTCGCCATCTCTATTAGTAAATTTTATTGCGTTTGCTAATAAATTTCTTATTACAAAATCAAAATGTTCGGGTATTGCCACTATATTTATTTCAACAGGAGTATTATCTATAATATTAATATTTTTTTGAGAAGCAGAAGTCCTTAAAAGTTTAAACGTATTTTGTATATGTTCTTTGGTTTGAAAAATTGTTTTAACTGCTTTTGTCCCAGATAAATTCTTCTTACCCCAAAAGAGCAATTTATCAAGGGTATCTTTACAACTTATTGCTAATTCTTTTATATTATCATAATAATAAAGTTTATTTTCTTCATCGTTTGTTTTATCATTATACATTTCTAATAATACAGGAATGTTGCTAATTGGTCCTCTTAGGTCGTGCCCGATAACAGATAATAATTTGTCTTTTACATTATTAGCTTTTTCAAGTTCAAATTGTTTTTTTAGCAATTCATTATTTAATTTCAAACTTTTAGAATAAAAATAAAACAATATAATGAACACTATAAAGATAAAAACAGCAAACATTAGAATAATATTTTTTTTAATTGCATTTTTTTTCAACACATATTTAAGCATTTTCACTGTTTCCTCCGATTGATTGAGCTTAAACATTGTTTCTAAATTTGCAATTTCAATTTTCTTTTGTATTCCTGCTATGCTATCTAATATTGTTTGTTTTTTTTCGGTATATTCTAATGCTTTTTTATAATCTTCATTCTTTTTGTATATAATTGAAAATAAACCATATATATCACCCTCTAATTCTTTTAATCCTATTTTTCTGGCAGTGTCAACTGCTTCATTTAAATAGGTTACAGCCTTTACTTTATCATATTCGTAAATAGACTCAGAAATACTATATAGTGTTTGTGCATAATATTCAGGTTGATTACTTTGCTTGGTTAATTTTAGTGCTTCTTGAAAGTTTATATATGCAATTTCTTTTTTATTAAGTTTACTGTTTGCAGTACCCATATTAATTAAAAGTAATATACGAACTGAAGTAAACCCGGGGGCTGTGGCATTTTCTATGGCCGCTGAAAAATAGTCCATAGCTTTTTTATATTCTTTTCTTTTACAATAAACAACACCAATATTATTCAGTAATGTTAATCCGGATACAGAAACCGGTTTATTGTGTTCAATTTTATAGGCATCATCATAATATTCAAGTGCATTATCCAAATTATTTGTCAATTCGTTTACAGCTCCTAATTTTATATAGGTATCTACAATATCTTCCGTATCAGACAAATTGACAAACGTTTGCAGTGCCGACATAAAATATTGTGTAGCAATTTTATAATTGGCTTTTCTTCCTTCAACTACACCTAAACTATTATTAGTTAGTGCAATATCTATTTTAGAACCTATTTGGTTGTATAATGCTAATTCTTCCTCAAATCTTCTCTGTGCAACCACAAGTACACCCCGCATTTCTGCTAATGTACCTAAAAGACCAAGCATTTTTGCTTCACCAAGCTTATAACCTCTATCATTAAAATATCTTTGTCCTTCGGCTGCATAATAAGTTGCGCTGTCCGGTTTTTCATAACGATAGTATTTACAAATACTAAAATACAAATTTGATTTTATGGAATCGCTTTGTGTTGCAGAGAGCTTGCTTAATAAATCGCTTATTTTAGGTTCAGAAAAAAGTAAAACCGGATAAAAAAGAAATAGCAATAAAGCACAAAGCTTTATAATAAAAAGTTTCATGGTATTTTGAGATACTATTTTCATTAAACAATTAGCTATAACTAAATTAAAATTTACAATTCAAAATATATTAAACAATTCAACTTAGAAATAAATTATTTCAATAAACATGCTAAAGATAATAACCAATATTGATTTTTCAAAACTAAAAAGCAAATAATCATCTTAAACAATATTGATATTATTTATAGATATTTAATTTTTAGTTATAATATCATCAATAAAAGAAGCATAAGCATTTTGCCATCCTAACCATAAATTAGATGTGCCTAAAGAAAAATTATGAAATATAGTTATTAATGTACTATTATTTTGTTGTAAAAATTTTTGCATTTCTTTCAATTGATGAAAGGCTTGTTCTACAGATAAATTTTCTTCGAAGTGTGCAGTAGTATCCATAAAACAAAATGGAAAAATTCTTAATGGTGTAATAGCCTCTTTTTCAATATCATACCATAAAAACGAACTGCCTGTGCCTGCCCTAAATCCAATATGAGTTCCATAACCCATACTATAATCTTCCTGAATATTATTTTTTATTAATAAACGATATGTAAGAGGTACATTTATTTTAATATAATGTTGCCTTGAAATAGCAACAGAATGCGTTAGAATTTCTTCTAATATTTTTTTTTCTTTTACTATTATTTCATTCCTATCATAGAAATAGGACGGGTGAATACCAATTTTTCCTTCTTTTGATAAATTTTTTATTATACGTAACATTGCAGGGTGCAATGGGTGTAAATTTTTATCATAAGTAGTTGTTTTCATTGCACATAAAATAAAATATATTGGAGCAATATCATTTTCTATATGTAACTGATGCAACCAGTGAAAGGAATCATAAGGGTCTTTTTGTTTATTATTTAATATTTGTATTCGCTCATCAATTTGTTTTATATCACCTTTAAGTATTGCTCTTAAATAAGCACCGGCTATTCTTGCAATACCTTTATGCAAATGCGAGAATGCAATATCTATATCATAAGTAGGTAAAAAATTAAACTTACTTTCAGGTAAATCAATATTAAATTTAATTTCCAATCTTTTCTTTATATCGGTTACCCACAAATCTATAATTGGAATTTTTAGAATTGCATTTTTATATAAAATGCTATCATTCGCGGGGTATCTATTATGTTTATCCGGAGTATAGGGCAGGTATTCTTCGTATCGTGAAATTAAATAAAATATTGCTGAAAATAAATCAAAAGAAATTTCATATATACCATCCACCTTGAATAAAACCGGTATAGTATCCAAATCTGAAATACATAGAGGCTCAACATTATGAATGCCTGTTTGCCAAAGTAAACCAATATCAGGAATGGTAATACAATCAATAGCTATGCCTGAACCATATAAAATGTGTGCTTTTTTATCTAATAAGACATTTTCATTATCCGTTAGTATGTATTTCAGTTGCAATCTTTCGCCCAACAACCAATCAAGTACATATTGTAATCTATTACTTTTATTTTTACAATATATAACAAGAGTATCCATAACAAATAATTTAGCATATAATATTTAGCGTTCTTTCCACATTTTATTGAAAGATTTTGGGCTAAAGATTAGTTTATCTCTATCATTAACCCAAGAATCTCTAAATAAATAATTGATAGCCTTATTTTTAAAATCAGTGCCTACTAAATTCATCATTCGCCTACTTAGCATTGTTTGTTCCCAAGTTTTCCAAATAGTATCTTCAGCAAAACCATTTAGTTTTTGTTTTACAGCCAAGTTACGGTTTTCTAATAGTAGCTCATGAATATTAATTTTCACCGGACATACTTCTGTACAGTTGCCACATAAACTGGAAGCAAAACTAAGATGTTTATTTTCTGCCATACCCAATAAATGGGGTGTAATTACAGAACCTATGGGACCACTGTATGTAGTTCCGTAAGCATGACCGCCAATATTCTTATAAACAGGGCATACATTTAAACAAGCACCGCAACGAATGCAATACATACTTTCTCTTACTTCTTTTTTCAATAGATTTGTTCTGCCATTATCAAGTAAAATAACGTACATTTCTTCTGGTCCGTCTGTTTCATCCTCTTTTTTAGGACCTGTGAAAATAGAATTGTAAACAGTAATTTGTTGTCCGGTACCAAAAGTGGCAAGTAATGGCCAATACAGTTCTAAGTCGTTTATGGAAGGAATAATTTTTTCTATACCTACAATTGCAATATGTACTGGAGGAAAAGAAGTAGAAAGCCGGGCATTACCTTCATTTTCTGTTACTGCAATACCACCTATATCAGCCAATAAAAAATTGGCACCTGTAATACCAATTTGAGCTGTTAAATATTTTGTTCTTAAATTTTTTCTAGCTATTTGTGTAATTTCAGTAGGATTAAGATTTTGTTCCGTTCCTAACTTATCATGAAATACTTTTGCTACATCTTCCTTGCTTTTGTGCATTGCTGGAGTTACAATATGATAAGGAGGTTCCCCATCAAGCTGTTGTATATATTCGCCTAAATCTGTTTCTACCGATTCAATACCATTTTGTTCTAAGAAATGATTTAAATGAATTTCTTCGGATACCATAGATTTTGCTTTTACAACTTGCGTAGCATTTTTGTCTTTACAAATTTGCAACACTGCCTGCAATGCTTCTTTGGCAGTTTCTGCCCAAATAATTTTACCTTTGTTTTTCGTAAAGTTATTTTCAAATTGCTCCAGATATTTATCTAAATTCTCAATTGCCTTCCATTTTATATTTTTGGCTCTTTTTCTTGCTATATCGAGATTGACATATTGTTTTTTCCCATTAATAACACTTTCATTATATTTATTTATGTTAAAATAAATTTTTCGTTTATGTTCTAAATCATTTGCTTTTACAGCACTTTTTGCCATGAAAACTTTTTGCAACTCTGTCATAAAATTTTAGATTTCATAAATATTTTATCAGAAAAAACATATTTTATATAAAATTAAAATACATAAACTTAAATAAAAAGTAAAGTTAGATAGGCTAATTGAAATTACAAAAAATGAAATTACATTAATAAAAAATGAAGGTTAAATAAAATGATTTCGTAATTTTTCTTCGGTTAATGGTTTAACAATAAAGCCGGTTACATTGGGGTATTCAAACGACTTTGAATGGTCTAATGGATTAGAAGAAGACGAAAGCATAATAACTTTTGTATTTGCTTTTATAGTATCTTCAAATTGTGTAAAAACATCTAAAAATTCAAAACCATCCATTTCGGGCATTCTTATATCTAAAAAAATGATGTCTGGAAATAAATGGGTTACTTTTATTGTTTCCAAATATTCTATTGCATCTATTGCACTTTCTTTTACGATTAGTTCATCTGCAATTAAAGCTCTTTTTATTAAAACCTCAGCTATAAAACGATCCATTTTTGAGTCGTCTATAACCATTATTTTCTTAAATTTGCCAACAGCTGATAAATCCATATTACCCTTTTTATAAATATAGCTTTAAATTAAATGCAATATACAAAATTCTGAAGACTTATAATTAATTCTTTACAATTTCTTGGAAATTAATGTTCGCAAACATAAGAGGAAACTAAGAAATCGGATGATATTGTACAACTACCCGCTTTTAATGTATAAGTAATAATAGCTGAGCCTGCATTAACACCCTTTACTACACCGTCCGGACCAATAGTGATAACGGAATTATTAGAACTACCCCAAGTACCGTTTGGTGATGTTTCGGTTAACGTTGTTGTAGCACCTACACAAACATTAGAGGCTCCGGAAATGGGAGTTAATATAGGTAAAGCATCTATTAAAAAGGAGGCACTGGTTGTATTTGTACACCCGTTATTATTCGTGATAGTATAATTAGCATTTACTCTTCCCGATGATATACCTGTAATAACACCTGTTGAACTAATGGTAGCAATTGAATTATTTGAAATACTCCAAATTCCATTTTGTGCAGAATCAGTTAGTTGATAAGTACTACCTACACAAAAACTTGACGGTCCTTTAATTGGGCTAATATATGGTAAGGGGTTTATTGTTACAGTTGCATAATTATTATTTACACATCCGTTTTCATTATTTGTAACAGTATAAGTAATAATGGATGCGCCGGCACCAATACCAGTAAGTAAACCATCTGATTTTATTGTAGCAAAACTTGTTGAAGAACTGCTCCACACACCACCCGGTGTAGGATTGGCCAATTGGCTTGTTGAGGATTCGCATACGCTCATATTACCACTTATTGGTGAAACCACCGGTAATGGATTAACAATAACTGAAATAGTTGTAAAATTTTTACAGCCACTTTCATTCGTAAGTAGATAGCTAATAAGAGATGTACCAGCTTCTACACCAGTAACTATACCATTATTATTAATAGTTGCAATAAAAGGATAAGCACTACTCCAAACACCATTAGGTGTTTCTTCGTTTAACATGATAGTATTTCCGGCACAAATAGGACTAATTGTTTTTATTGGTGCAACATTTGGCAAGGCATTAACTGTAACAGGCATCGTAGAACTATTAGAACAACCATTATTATTTGTAACACTATATGTTACAATTGTATTCCCTTCTGCTAAGCCAGTAATAATTCCATTTGAACTAACGGGTGCTACTAAAGCATTTGAACTTTGCCATGTGCCATCGTTAGTTGAGTCAACCAATGTTATTACAGAACCGGCACATAAACTGGAAGAACCTGTAATAGGTCGAATTTGTGGTAATGGGTTTACATTGTATTTTGTATATGCAATATTTGTGCAACCATACCCATTTGTAAGTGTATAAGAAACATTAGCTGTACCTGCTGCAATACCTGAAACAATACCTAATTCGTTTATTGATGCCACATTTGTAGCAGAACTGCTCCATATTCCACCGGGAGTACCCTCATATAAAGAAGAAATATAGCCAACACATACACTTGTATTACCTGAAACAGGCGTAACAACAGGTAATGGATTAATTGTGAGATTTGATATAACACTGTTTATACAACTGTTGTCGTCTTTAATAGTATAAGACACAATTACTGTACCTGCTGCAATACCGCTAACAATACCGGTATCATTAATAGTTGCTAAAGCAGAATTGGGTGTTGACCATGTTCCTTTAAACACAGACGGATTAGTGAGCTTAATGGTAGAACCGGCACACATAGAAGTAGTACCGGAAATAGCAGGCACTTTTGGTAAACCAAATATATTTACGGCAGTAGTAGTACTATTGGTACAACCTAAACTATTTGTAGCACTGTAATTAACACCTGCAATACCGGGCGATATACCTGTAACCATACCATTTACATTTACAGTAGCAACAGAGCTATTTATACAATACCATCTGCCACCTTCCATTGTTTTTGATAAATACGTAGTACCACCAACACAAATTTTTGTATTGCCAGTAATAGCAGGTATTTTAGGTAATGGATTTACAACTATTGTGGTTTTATTACTATTAGTACAACCATTAATATTAGTAGCAGTATAAACAATTGTTGCATTACCTGCCTTTATGCCATGCACACTACCTGTATTGCTTACTTTTGCAATACCCGTGTCATTGTTACTCCAAATACCATTTACTGTTGCATCCGCTAGTTGTATTATTTCTCCTTCGCATACACTACTCATACCTGTAATTGGTGCAATAACAGGTAATGGATTTATTGTAACACCAAAAGAAGACTTATTACTACAACCAGTATTGTTTGTTACCAAATAATTTATATTTGTAGAACCAGGGGTTACAGCATTTATTTCACCATTATCATCAATAGAAGCAACAATGGTATTGCTGCTCATCCATTTACCCCCTTTAACTGCATTTATTAAGGTTGTTTTATTTCCAACACAAATGCTTGATGCACCCATAATTGTAGGTACTGCCGGAAGTGCATTTACTTTTATTGCCTTCCTTACCGAGTTGATACAACCATTAGTATTTGTGATAATATAAGTAATTTCTGTAGCCCCTGCACTAATACCATTTACTGCGCCTATACCTGCAATTGTTGCTATGTTTACGTTAGAACTAACCCACACACCACCACTATTTGCATCTTGTAATTGTATTATAGAGCCGGCACACACTTCTGCCGGACCTTGTATTTCCGCAATTTTGGGTAATTCATTTACAGTTATTGAAGAACTCACTACTGTTAAACAACCAAATGAATTCTTTACAGAGTAATATATAGACGATGAACCCGATTTTACACCTGTTACAATGCCATTAGTGCTTATAGTTGCAATTTCAGGATTTGAAATGTTCCAAGTACCATATTTTGTTGAATCATTTAAAGAAATTACAGAACCAAAACATACGTTTGTAGGCCCTGATATAGGCGGTACAATTGGTAAAGGGTTTACAGTAACCTGTTCTGCCGGAGAAGTTACTTTGCAACCAGACCCACTTGTAACAACAACATTATAACTACCTGACAGATTGGTATTATATGTTGCTGAAGTAGCTGCATTAATAATTGTTCCGTTTTGATTCCATTGATACGAAAAACCGGCACCCGATGTAACGCTTAAATTTACGCTGTTTCCATCACAAAAAGTTGTTGGGCCGGAAGGCGTTATGGTTAATGAAAGTTTAAATATATTACTACTGAATAATTGTGCAATTTCGCATGGGGTTAATGCTCTATTATAGATTGCAATATCGTCTAAATTACCATTAAAAGCATCATGACCACCATGGTTCAATCTACCAAATGATACATTACCCGACAGAACCGGCAAACCTCTTGATGGTGTTGCTTCAACCAAAATACCATCTTGATAATAACTTGCCATATTACCATCGTTCGTATAAACAATGTGATGCCAGCTTAATGAATTACATTTATATGAATAGCTTGTATTATAACCTGTTGATGTTGTATGTTGTAATGTAAATGAATTCATGCCGTTGAGCCACGTAATTTGTAATTGTCCCGGTCCGTCCGAACCCGGATAAAATTCCATTAATCTAGGGTTTAAACAGGCATCTGCAGACTTATAAAGCCAAAAAGAAAGTGATAAACCTGTAGAAATTGTTGCCGTATTTACATTTGCTGTAATTCCGGTAGCACAACCCAAACCACTGAAATAATAGGCACTGTTGGGTCGTCCGAATCTATCGGAAGTTAAGGTTGCGCCACTTACAGAACCATGATTACCATAACTGCTTTCATCATTTGCATTACCATCAAACCCCCAATAACTTACTAAGCCATTTGTAGGCACATAAGTGGGTAATTGAGCTGATAACCCATTGGAAAACAAAAAGAGAATAATTATTAGTTTATAAAATTTCATTTTTTAAAGCTCAATTACTATAATAAATTTTTATCAAGATAAATTTCTTATGATTTTGGACAAATTACTATATTAATTGGCATTGTAGCATTATCATAAAAGTTAATTATTTTAAAAATATTTAAAATTATCCGATTTTTTTTCTGTTTTTAATTATCAACAAATATATTTATTTATATAAAT
>CAIWXG010000241.1 GCA_903916555.1 uncultured Bacteroidota bacterium | reverse complement strand
ATCCACTTTGATATCCTCCTCTTTATTAGTAGCCTCCTCTTCCATACTTATTGCTGCCTCTATTACTATTATGTCTTGGAGATCCATTTCCATATTGACTATATCCTCTTCTGTTATACATTTATTATTAATTTTTTTAAAATTTATTTTGAAATTTACAATTTTAGATATTTTATGGATTAAATTTTTTCTTTCACACATTTGGGGTTTTGGGGTTTTGGGGTTTTGGGGTTCTTTCCGTAAAGGAATTTTCTGGTGGTATAAAAGACGAATTAGTAATCCAAATGGCATTAAATAATAATTATATATTATTAACGGAAGATAAAGATTTTGGTGAATGGGTATTTGCACATCACGTAAAAGACTTAAGTGTTTTATTCTTACGTTATTCATTTTTTTAATATATGGAAATATCTAATACTATTGTTCGTTTATTAAAAACACAATCATTAGATCGACCTTTTTTTACAACAATTACCACAAAAAAAATAAGGGTCAGAAAACTATAAGGCTCTGCCATCGTTGGTTTTCCCACCAAATAGTGTTTACTTCTAAATATTTGTAATAATAACATTTTCACTAACATAGGTATTAGTTGATGAAAAAACAAGTAAAGGCATTGAAAAAAACAAAAACGTAGCTATCTTGTAGTATAGTGTTGTTTGCTACTTAGAACAATAATTAAGGCTAAAAACGTCATTTTTTTTGACTATTTTTGTATTAAATTACTTTTATGGACTATAAAGATTATATTGAAACCTATGGTACATCCTTTTATTGCAAATAAGCTGCCGGAGTTAACTGATATTTTTGAAAAGCACAAAGTAAAGAAAGCATATATATTTGGGTCTGCTGTTACTGATAAATTTAATGATAACAGCGATGTAGATTTTCTCATTGAACCACTGTTGCCGGAAGATGAACCCGACCCTGTTGTAAGGGGCGAAATTCTATGGGACTTATATTTTGCACTAGAGGATCTGTTTAAAAGAAAAGTTGATATGGTAACAAAAGATAGCCTTACCAATAAGTATTTTATCAGGGAATTAAACCGAACCGCAGTTACAATTTATGGATGATAGAACAAAAAAACATCTCAATGATATTCTTATTTCTATAAACTCAATTGACGAACATTTACAAGGAGTACGCATTTTTAAGTTATATCTTGATAATAAAACCATGCGCCGTTCTGTAGAAAGGGAATTAGAAATAATAGGGGAGGCATTAAATAGGATTTTAAAACACCTACCGGATATTACTATTTCCTCAGCGAGAAAAATAGTTGGTCAAAGAAATTTAATTTCCCACGCTTACGATAGTGTTGACAATGCTATGATTTGGGGAGTTGTTGTAAAACATCTACCAATTTTAAAGAATGAGGTGGAATTGTTATTATCAGAAAATGATACAAATAAGGTGTAAGGTTAAACAATTTCCTTCTTGAATGAGTTTGTACCGGGGCTAATATAATTGATAAACTTCTATTTCTGCAAAGTTTTTTCAAAGGGTATATTCCATTATAAAAAACTATAAAACGGGAGGCAATTCCGTTAGGCACGCTACTCCTACTAATCTTTTAGCCTTTGTTGGTGTTTTACTGTACAACCACACTCTAATATTAAAAAAAATCAGGTTGCCCGTTCTTCCTGATTTTCCGCAGGGAATCAAGAAATAAGAATAAGCCCGTTCTGCGAACGTATTCAAAGAACTGAGGTTAAATGAAAAGGTATATAGCTAAGAATTTCATAACTTAAATTTAGCTTTGTTATGGTGAATACCTTCGCAGAAGAAGTTTCATTTTAAGTTTGAGATTATAGAGAAACATCTTGAGCAAAGGGTCAAATAAAGCATTTACAGAATATTACTTAAATAACATTAAAAATATTCGCACCTGTTTACAAAAGCAAATTTAATGAAGTATATATCAGATTATTTAGTTGACTGTAACATATAGAATAATAAATTAAGAAACTTCATTAAATAATCTGAATTTTATTGTAGAATTAAGTATTTACAAAAATATTTTAACTCAAAATTAATATAATAATAAAACAAGAATAATAGTACTTTTTTATGATTTTATTTTATTAATTTCACCTTTTATTTTCTTTAAAATAAATTTTATGAAACGAATATTAGTACTCTTCACCTTTATTTGTATTGGGTTTATTGCCAATGCACAAGTAACTGTAACCTTATATGCAACCGGTGCAGCGGGGAGCAAAACTACTGCTACTGTTGTAGGTGTAGGCTTTGCAGCTGGCATTTATGATGGCACAATCAATTCCGGTACTGCAGTTGGTGTTACCGGAGGAGGGTATGCAGTATTTGATTTATCATCTATACCTGCCGGTGCTACCATATCCAGTTGTGTTATAGGCTATACAGTTACTACTGCCGGTTCTGTACCCTGTGCTATACATGGTTTTGCCGGTGATCTATCAACTGTGGCTGTTGCTGCAACAGCATTTGCAGATTTAACATCGGGTCCTTTATTTTCTGCTGCCACTTTTGGTTTAGCTGGTAATCGAACTCTTGCATCTTCAGGTGCAATAACAGGCTTCATTGCGCCTAATATAGGTAGTAAAGTTTCTGTATGCTTTTCGGGTACAGGTACACAATTTGCTATAACCGGTGAAACCGGGGCAGCGGCTTTAGGTGGTGCACCTTATCTTACCATTACCTATTGCCCTAAACCAACCGCTGTTACTGCTACTGCAAGTCCTACACCATTATGTGTGGGTGCAAATCTTACACTTACAGGTAGTGCAAGTGTTTCTGCGGGTACTATTAATTATGCATGGGTTGGGCCGAATGCTTATTCTTCGGCTGTTCAAAATCCACCGGCTTTTGCAGTATCTGCATTATCGGCAGGTATTTATACATTAACAGCTACATCTAATTGTGGTAATGCAGCCACACCGGTAAGTACGGCATCAGTCGTTGTAAATGCTTTACCTGCTGCTATTACTCCTTTAGGTGCAGTAAGTGTGTGTGTAGGTTCTACAACTACATTAGCCGATGTTACCGTAGGCGGTACTTGGTCAACAAGTAATGCAGCCATTGCCACAGTTGCAGGCGGTGTTGTTACCGGAGTTTCAGCCGGGGCTGTAAATATTATTTATACATCTATTGCAGGTTGTCAGGTTACAAAAGCGGTAACCGTATTGGCAACCCCTGCTGCTATTACCCCTGCCGCACCTACAGTTTGTGTGGGTAGTGCAGTAACACTAAACGATGCTACCGCGGGTGGTGCATGGAGTACAACAACACCCGGTACTGTTTCTTTAGCTGCAAATGTTGTTACAGGTACAGCCGCAGGTGCTGCTACGGTTTTATATACGGTAGCAGGTTGTTCTGCATCGGTTTCTTTTGTTGTTAGTGCCTCTCCGGCAGCAATTACACCGGCCTTACCTCCCAGTATTTGTGTTGGGTCTTCTACACCTTTGGCAGATGCATCAGTTGGAGGAACATGGAGTAGTGCCGCAACCTATACGGCATCAGTAGATGTATCGGGTAATGTAACAGGTGTTGCACCGGGTACGGTTGCTATTTCTTATACCAATGCAGGTGGTTGCAGTGCAACTGTAAATGTAACCGTATTAAGCACTCCTCCATCACCTGTAATGACGCCAAGTATAGATACAATATGTAATGCTACAAGTATCATGCTAACTGCTGCTAT
>CAIWXG010000240.1 GCA_903916555.1 uncultured Bacteroidota bacterium | reverse complement strand
CCAGTGTAGGTTTTCTAAGGCATACATCGGATGCGTAGCTATCAAACAAAAATACCGACCGCCATAGGCAGCCGGTATTTGTTAGCTTACGCTTACCGAATTGGATTATTCCTTCGATGGTTGCTCCTCAGCAGAGCCACCGTCCGCTTCATCCAATTTGGCGAAGGTAATATCAATAAAATAATAAATTGTCAACTAAATTTAGGATTAATTACTTTTGTGTCAACTAAATTTAGGATTAAGAAAAAATAGTGTCAACCAAAATCAGGATTAAGAAAAACTGGTGTCAACCAGAATCAGGATTATCAGCAAAATGTGTCAACCAAAACCAGGACGAGACATGTGTAACAATCAACTTCTTAAAAATGGCTGAAAAGAAATCAAAACTAGCTGAAAACAAGACAAAACCAACCAATGGAAGTGTAGAGGATTTCCTCAATAACATTACTCCTGAACAAAAACGAAAAGACAGTTTTGTATTGCTGGAAATGATGAAAACTGCAAGCAATGAAGTGCCGGTATTATGGAGTAATTCCTTTGTAGGCTTTGGTTTCAAAAGACACAAAAGCCCCACATCAGGCCGCGAAGCCGACTGGATGCGGATAGGTTTTGCACCTCGCAAAACGAACCTGTCGTTGTACTTTGGCAATTATATAGATGAACATGCCGGCTCGCTTGAAAAGCTAGGAAAGTTTAAAACAGGTTTAGGCTGCCTATATGTAAATAAGCTTGCAGACATTGATTTGAGTGTGCTGAAAGAGATGATAGAAGCTGGTTTGAAAGTGAATTGATTGCAAATTCTATTTATTTCCTAATTTTATACCTATAATACAATTTGTTGCAATAATTTACTTTTTTGAGGATAATCTGTATTAAAATGTAAACCTCTACTCTCTTTTCTAAAATAAGCACTTTTTACGATTAAATAACCGATTGTAATTAAATTTCTAAGTTCGCAAAGCTGTGGCGATAGTATGGTAGTTTTATATAATTCCTCCGTTTCCTCGTGTAGTAAATCTATTCTTTTTAGTGCTCTTTGTAATCGGGTATCATTCCTTAAAATACCTACATAATCGCTCATTACCTGTTGTATTTCTTTAAGGCTCTGTGTAATTAATATCATTTCCTTAGGTTCGTTAGTACCAGATGCATTCCAATTGGGTACATTTATAATATAGGGTATGTCATTTATTTTAGAAGCAATATCTTCTGCACAACGATGTGCAAAAACCAAAGCTTCTAATAATGAATTGGATGCAAGCCTATTTGCACCATGCAAGCCGGTGCTTGCACATTCGCCACAGGCATATAAGTTTATGATTGAAGAACGTCCGTATTCATCTACTTTAATGCCACCGCAACAATAGTGTGCAGCTGGTGTAACAGGTATCAAATCTTTAAAAACATCTATGCCTAAACTCATACACTTTGCATATATATTAGGAAAATGGTTTTTAAATTTTTCCTTATCCATCTCTCTACAATCAAGAAATACATGTTCTGTACCTGTTCGTTTCATTTCACTGTCTATGGCACGTGCCACAATATCTCGCGGAGCCAAATCTGCTCTTTGGTCGTAATTAGGCATAAATGCTATACCATCTTTATTTCTAAGTATTCCACCATCGCCTCTTACTGCTTCTGTAATTAAAAAAGACGGACTCACTCCCATTTCATACAGTGCAGTAGGATGAAACTGAATAAATTCCATATTTTCAATCCTTCCTTTAGCCCTGTAAGTCATTGCAATACCATCACCGGTAGCTACTTTGGGGTTTGTAGTATTTCTATATACTTGCCCTACTCCGCCAGATGCCATTAAGGTAGCTTTTGCAATAATTTTTTCTATTGTACCCGTATATATATTTAAAGCATAAACGCCATAACAAGTAATATCGGGTGTAGCCTTGGTTACCAAAAAACCCAAATGATGTTGTGTAATTAAATCTATTACAAACCAATGGCTATAAATTTCAATATTTTTGTATATTTTTATTTCTTCTAATAATGCACGTTCAATTTCAAATCCGGTTATGTCTTTATGATGTAAAATTCTATTTCTTGAATGTCCACCCTCTTTGCCACGCATATAATCACCCTCTAAATCTTTGTCAAATTTTGTACCCCATTCTATAATTTCATTTACACGCTCCGGCCCTTCATTAACTACAATTTCTACTATTTTTTTATTACATATTCCCGCTCCTGCAATTAAGGTATCTTCAATATGCTTTTCAAAACTATCATTATTTAAATCGTTTACTACAGCAATACCGCCCTGTGCATATTTTGTATTTGTTTCATCGGTATTTGCCTTTGTAATTATTGTAATTTTTTTTTCAGGAAAAAGACGGGCAGTCTTAACAGCAAAAGTTAAACCTGCAATTCCGGAACCAATTACTAAAAAATCTGTTTTAATCATTTATGAAAATTAAGAAGCAAAATTAAAACTTAAAAATGTATTTTATCCTGATTTTGAATATTTAAAGTTGAATATATTTATAATATAAATTGCCTTATACTAAAAAAGGTTAGCAACCGAGCTAACCTTTTTTAGTATAAATTGACTTTTAAAACTATTCTTCCTCATCAAATTGTAAAACATCCCGATTAGCCATAAGCATTTCGTATTCTTCTTTACTACCTACTACAATACCATCAAACTCACGCATACCTGTACCGGCAGGTATTAAATTACCTGTAATTACGTTTTCTTTTAAGCCAAGTAAATAATCTGTTTTACCATTAATTGCTGCCTGAGAAAGTACTTTAGTAGTTTCCTGGAATGATGCTGCAGATATCCAACTTTGTGTACCTAAAGAAGCTTTTGTAATACCTAACAACATAGGAGCAGAAGTTGCGGAATTTGCATTACGGAATTCAACCAATTTCTTATCAGCACGACGTAATCCACTGTTTTCTTCACGAATTTCACGAAGTGTAACAATTTGTCCCGGATGCATTTTTTCGGATGAACCAGCGTCTGTAATTACTTTCTTATCAAATATCCAGTCATTTTCGTCCATAAACTCGAACTTATCAACTGAATCTTCTTCTAAGAATTTAGTATCTCCCGGGTCAATAATTGTTACTTTACGCATCATTTGGCGTACAATTACTTCAATATGTTTATCATTAATTTTTACACCTTGTAAACGATAAACTTCTTGAATTTCATTAACCAAATATTCTTGTACTGCAAATGGTCCTTTAATTGAAAGTATATCACTTGGAGTGGTAGCCCCGTCAGACAATGGTGTTCCTGCTTTTACGAAGTCTCCGTCTTGCACCATGATATGTCTAGTTAATGGTACTAAATATTTCTTAACTAAGCCTTCTCTTGATTCAACAATTATTTCACGGTTACCACGCTTTACAGTACCAAAAGTTACAACGCCATCTATTTCAGCAACTATTGCCGGATTACTTGGATTTCTTGCTTCAAATAATTCTGTTACTCGCGGAAGACCACCCGTAATATCTCGGCTACGACCCATAACACGAGGTATTTTTACCAACACTTGCCCGTTATGTACATCATCGTCATTGCTTACAATAATGTGCGAACCAACAGGTAAGTTATATAATTTAGACTCTTTACCTTCAATTACGATTGCAGGTATTTTTGTTTTGTCCTTCGTTTCAATTACTACTTTTTCACGGTGTCCTGTTTGTTCATCGGCTTCTTCTCTAAAAGTAATACCGTCAATAACGTTTTCAAGACGCACTTTACCTGTTATTTCTGTAATAATGACCGCATTAAATGGATCCCAAGTACAGATAACATCACCTTTAGCAACTTTTTTGCCATTCGCAATTTTCAATGTAGAACCATAAGGAATATTATTCGTAATTAATAATCTATCATTATTTACATCCACAATACGTACCTCACCTGTACGACCAATTACAGATATATGTTCAACACCCTCTGAATCTTTAAATTTAGTAGTTCTTAAACCGTCAAACTGTATTGTGCCGTCAAAACGAGCTACCAATTGTGATTCGATTGCAGACGACCCTGCCACACCACCCACGTGGAATGTACGAAGTGTTAACTGTGTACCCGGCTCACCAATTGATTGTGCTGCAATAATACCTACTGCATCACCTTTTTGAGTCATATAACCGGTTGCAAGATTTTTACCGTAACATTTTGAACATACCCCTCTCCTGCTTTCGCAAGTAAGTACAGAACGAATTTCTACGGTATCAATAGCACTATCATCAATTAATTTTGCAATATCTTCTGTAATTTCCTCACCTGCAACAGCTATTATTTGTTCAGTAAGTGGGTCATAAACATTATGTAATGAAGTTCTACCTAAAATCCTATCATATAATGGTTCAACAATATCTTCATTATCTTTTAATGCCGAAATAGCTATACCTCTTAATGTACCACAATCTTCACCATTAATAACCACATCCTGAGCCACATCCACCAACCTACGTGTTAGATAACCGGCATCGGCTGTTTTAAGTGCCGTATCCGCAAGACCTTTACGAGCACCATGCGTAGAAATGAAATATTCTAATACACTTAATCCTACTTTAAAGTTTGAAAGAATTGGGTTTTCAATAATTTCCGAACCAGATGAACCACTACGACGTGGTTTAGCCATCAATCCTCTTAAACCTGCAAGCTGTTTTACCTGTTGTTTAGAACCACGGGCACCGGAATCAAGCATCATATAAACAGAATTGAATCCTTGCTTATCTGCTGCCATCTCTTTAATAAGAGTCTCCGTTACTCTTGTATCCACACGAGACCATTCATCAATAACCTGGTTGTAACGCTCGTTATTGGTAATAAGACCCATGTTATAATTGTTCCAAATTTCGTCAACTACAACATGTGCTTTTTTAACCAATTCGTCTTTAATATCCGGAACATTAAGGTCATTAATATTAAAAGACAATCCGCCTCTAAATGCAGTACGGAAACCTAAAGTTTTTATGTCATCCAAGAACTTAACTGTTTTTGGAATTGTAGTATTTTTCAATATCTGACCAATAATCTCTCTTAATGATTTTTTTGTAAGTAATTGATTTACAAAACCATTTTCAACAGGCACAAACTGATTAAATATTACACGACCTACTGTTGTTTCTATTAATTGATTTTTTATACTTCCATCAACCTGACGAACATTAACTCTTACTTTAATGTGTGCATGCAAATCAGCACGTCCTTCATTATTAGCTATAATCACTTCTTCAGGGCTATAGAAAATCATATTTTCTCCTTTTACTTTTACTTCAGGAGTAGATTTTTTGCCTTTAGAAATATAATACAAACCAAGTACCATGTCCTGAGAAGGAAGGGTGATTGGTGTACCGTTTTGTGGGTTTAGAATGTTGTGAGAAGCAAGCATTAATAATTGTGCCTCAATAACAGCAGCATTACTAAGTGGTACGTGAACAGCCATCTGATCACCATCGAAATCCGCATTGAACGCCGAACATACTAATGGATGCAATTGTATTGCTTTACCTTCAATTAATTTAGGCTGAAATGCTTGTATTGAAAGTCTGTGAAGCGTGGGAGCACGATTTAATAAAATAGGATGACCTTTTAATACATTTTCAAGAATATCCCAAACAACAGCTTCCTTACGTTCTACTAATTTCTTAGCACTCTTTACCGTTTTTACAATACCTCTTTCTATTAATTTGCGTATTATAAACGGCTTGAATAACTCTGCCGCCATATCTTTAGGCAAACCACATTCATGCAAACTCATTTCAGGCCCTACCACAATAACCGAACGACCGGAATAATCAACCCGTTTTCCTAAAAGGTTTTGACGGAAACGACCTTGTTTACCTTTAAGTACATCGGATAATGATTTTAATGCACGACCACCTTCCGCTTTTACTGCATTCGACTTACGGCTATTGTCAAATAAGGAATCTACAGCTTCCTGCAACATACGTTTTTCATTACGTAATATTACTTCAGGAGCTTTAATTTCAATCAAACGCTTTAAACGATTATTACGAATAATAACCCTACGATATAAATCGTTTAAATCGGAAGATGCAAATCTACCACCATCCAAAGGCACAAGCGGGCGTAATTCAGGTGGAATAACAGGTATATATTGCATTACCATCCATTCCAATCTATTTTCTATACGTGTATTGGCATCTCTAAATGCTTCTACAACACTTAATCTTTTTAATGCTTCTTGTTTACGTTGTTGTGATGTTTCGTTTGCTGCAGAGTTACGAAGGTCGTAAGATAATTTATCCAAATCTATGCGACTCAATAACATGTGTACTGCATCAGCACCCATCTTGGCAACAAATTTATTTGGGTCTTCATCCGGCAATAATTGATTTTCTTTTGGTAAAGCATCTAATATTTCCAAATATTCATCTTCAGTCAATAATTGCTGATGTGTTTCTTCCGACTCTTTTAAGTTTATT
>CAIWXG010000239.1 GCA_903916555.1 uncultured Bacteroidota bacterium | reverse complement strand
TTTGTAATAAATAATTACAATCATTGGCTTTGTAATTATTTATGAAAATAAAACATATCATAACTCATAAATTAATCAAGCATTAAAGCTTTACCAATACAGATATAATTGTAAGCAAAGCAAAAACCACACTTGCAATACCATTGGTATTGGCAAATGCCATGTTTACTTTACTCAGATCATTTGGCTTTACTATCCAATGTTGATACACCAGCATAGATATATAAAAAACCATACCTGTCCAATAAATATTATTAAAGTGCCCTTCAATACCAGCCCAAAAAACAAAAACAGCAGAAATAATATGTAATAACGTAGAAATGGCTAATGCATTTTTTGTCCCCATTCTTACCGGAATAGAATGTAGTTTTTGGTCTCTGTCAAAGTCTTCATCTTGTAAAGCATAAATTATATCAAAACCTGCTACCCATGTAAGTACTGAAAATGAGAATAATATCGGGAGTAGCTTGAAGTATCCTGTTACCGTTAGAAATGCACCAATGGGTGATAATGATAAACCAATACCTAACACTACATGGCAAAGTGACGTAAATCTCTTAGTATAGCTATAAAATAAAATGACAAATACGGCAATAAATGATAAATAGAAACAAATTTGATTAATCAAGCCGGTTGTAAGTATAAATAATATTGAACTGATAATTGTGAAGGTTAGAGCATTTTGAGGTTTTATTATTCCTGAAGGAATCTCTCTCTTTTCTGTACGTGGGTTTAAAGCATCGTATTTTCTATCTAAGTATCTGTTGAATGACATGGCTGCGCTACGAGCAAATATCATACAAAATACCATTTTAATTAATAACACCCAGTTGAAAGCAAAAATTAGTGGCTTGTTTGATGTGTTTACTTCCAGTATTCCTAATATAAATCCTATAAATGCAAATGGCATGGCAAATACTGTATGACTAAATTTAATTAGCGATAAGTATTGTATAAATTTTCGATGAAATAAATGTTGTTGAAACGACATATATATTTAAATAATAGTATTTTTTACGTTAATGTGAAAAATATTATCGAAGTATCACTGTATATAGGCTACAATAGTAATGGTTATCCCTTCGGGCAGGGCATTAGAATGCACAATAATTGTTTTCTCTTGTGGACCCGATTTACCCGAAGTATTATAAACAACAGTAATTTCACCGTCACTACCCGGTGATATTGATTCAATTGGAAATTCAGGCACTGTGCATCCACAAGTTACATCGGTTTTTGAAATCATTAACGGATTGCGACCTGTATTTCTGAATCTAAATGCATGTTTTACAATTTGTCCCTCTGGTAAAACTCCAAAATCGTATTTAGACTCATAAAACTGCATTGTAGTTTTGGGCATTTCGGCTACAGTTTCTGAACGTGTTTTTACTTGTTCGGGAACTATCTCACCTCTATAGACTATTGTATTATTGTCTTTAGTATAAAAATATCCCGGTCCTTCACCATTTCTATTATGAAAATATTTATAACATTCAACAACAGTAAGTGTAATAACTGATAATGTCAAAATAGTTAATAATACGATTTTGTATTTTCTATTATCATA
>CAIWXG010000238.1 GCA_903916555.1 uncultured Bacteroidota bacterium | reverse complement strand
TGAAATTTTGGATAGTCATTAAAACCCTTGTTATAACATGTTTGGCACATGATTTTTAATTGTTTAAAAATTTAATAAATAATAAGATAAAGATAAACCTTTATCAGACAAATTTAATACAATATTTAATACTTTGAAAATGTTTGAATATTATATTTTGAATAAATTGAACTAGAATATTTCCTAAAAAAATAAATATATAATATTTTTATGTTTAAAGCATTGTTTTGTTTTATATTTGCGGCTATTTACAATTAGAAATAAGTATGTTATTTAATTCGTTCGATTTTTTATTGTTTTTTCCTATAGTAACTCTACTTTATTTTCTACTTCCTCATAAATTTCGTTGGTTTCATTTACTTGTATCAAGTTGCATTTTTTACATGTATTTTATACCAATTTATATTTTAATATTATTTTTAACTATTATAATAGATTATATAGCGAGTATAATGATTGAGAATGCCAAAGATGCATCAAGAAAATGGTATTTAGTAATGAGTATTGTTGCAAATGTTGGTGTTTTAGCTATTTTTAAGTATTATAATTTTTTTGTTGGTAATATAAATGATGCATTTCACCTTCCAAATGCAGCTAATGCATTACCATTACTTAATATTGTTTTGCCAATAGGTTTGTCATTTCATACATTTCAGGCAATGAGCTATACAATAGAGGTATATAGAGGAAATCAAAAAGCGGAAAGGCATTTTGGAATTTATGCCTTATATGTTATGTTTTATCCTCAATTAGTAGCCGGCCCTATTGAAAGACCGCAGAATATATTACATCAATTTTATGAAAAGCATACTGTTGATTTTAATAATATTTATAAGGGATTAAGAATAATGTTATGGGGCATGTTTAAAAAGGTAGTAATTGCAGATAGATTGGCATTAGTAACCACACCTATTTTTAATAAGCCCGAAAGTTATTCTGGCATTGCACTTAGTATTGCAGCTGTTTTTTTTGCATTTGAAATTTTTTGTGATTTTTCGGGTTATTCAGATATTGCAATAGGTGCGGCAAGGGTAATGGGTTTTAGGCTTATGACGAATTTTAATATGCCATATCATTCCAAAAATATTTCTGAATTTTGGAAAAGATGGCATATTTCACTTTCTACATGGTTTAAAGATTATTTATATATACCATTAGGCGGTAATAGAGTACCCTTACCAAGAATGTATTTTAATTTGTTTTTTGTTTTTTTAATAAGTGGTTTTTGGCATGGTGCCAATTGGACTTTTCTAATTTGGGGGGCATTGCATGGTTTTTATCTCATATTTGCACTTGCAACAAAAAAATATAGAAACTATATCACCTCTTTTTTTAAAATTAACAAAGTAAAATGGTTAGATAATTTATTAGATGTAACAATAACGTTTATATTAGTAGATTTTGCATGGATATTTTTTAGAGCCGGAACACTAAGTGATTCTATTTTTATTATAAAAAAAATAATGAATGTTCCGGCTGAAATACATAAAGTGTGGCTTACAAAAAAAATAGCTTTTTTAAACCTTCCGGGCATCCCTAATTTATTATTACCCTGTTTTTGTTTAATAGCATTTTTAGAATTTGTACACATTCTAAAAGCGAAATATAAGTTTGATGAAACATTCTATAAAAAGCCAATTTGGTTTCGTTGGGGTATATATTATGCAGGAATAATTACAATCGTATTTTTTGGTGTTTTTGGCAAACATCAATTTATTTATTTTCAATTTTAATACATGAAAAAAAATCTAATAAGAATATTTATTTTTGTTATTCCGTTAGTAATCGCATTTGTTTATATAGAATATAAGCTATTTAAAATACCTAATTCGTATAGTAAAAAAAGGTTTTATTTGGAACGAAATTTAGAGCATATTGAGGTACTTTGTTTAGGAACATCTCAAATTTTATATGGCATTAATCCCGAAAGTTTATCTCATAAAACGTATAATCTTGGTTATCTTTCACAAACTTTATATTATGATAAAAATATTTTACGAAAATACATAGATAAAATGCCTAAATTAAAAGTAGTATTTATTTGTGTAAGTTACCCAACTTTTTTTGCATGTAATGAAAGTAATAAAATAGAAGAGTGGAGATATTATTTTTATTTGCATTTTTGGGGTATTAAACTAAAAGATTTTCCTATTGCAGACGCAAGAAGATATTCATTGTTAACCTTATATACACCTGAAAAAACAGTAGATTTCATGAAAAAAGGATTTAATGTAAATCTCGCTGAAACAGTAGATACCAATGGATATTCCAGAATGGATACCACGAATGACATTAAAAATATTAGTGATTCTTTGGGTAAGGTAAGGGTTCAGCTTTATAATAATATGGCAGGTACTACTAAAGAAATTAAGAGTATAGTTACTGATTTTGAAGAAATATTATTAGAGTTGAAAAAGAAAAATATTAATGCTGTTGTTATAACAATGCCTGTTTATCATACCTATTATGATAATTGTTTACCGCAATATTTAGAACTGAATAAGAAAATAATAAATTATATGCAAAATAAATATAATTTTAAGTATTTTAATTATTTTTATGATAATAGATTTTTTATTAATGACTTTTTGGATAATGACCATCTCAATTTTATAGGTGCTACTAAAATGTGTAAAATAATAGACTCCGAAATTATTACGCCTATTTATGATATGAAATAGATTGTTTAATCCGTTTATTGATTCTCTTTTTGTTTTCAACTTTTAATATACATTTGCTTCATTAATTTTATATTTAGAAAATAGTTCATGCTCCCAATTGATATTTCATTAAATGCTTATAGACTAATGATGACAGCCAAAGCAATGGCTGAAATCTATGATACAAACAGACAAATTTGTAAGTATGTACACAGTACTAGTAGAGGTCATGAGGCAATACAAATAGCTACTGCCATACAACTACTACCCTGCGATTTTGTAAGCCCTTATTACAGAGATGAGAGTATGATGTTGGCAATGGGTTACAGACCTTTTGACATGATGTTACAATTACTTGCGAAAGGTGATGACCCTTTTACAGGTGGTAGGGCATATTATAATCATCCTAATTCTATAAATGAAAATTTTCCTAAAATAATAAGTCAAAGTAGTGCAACAGGTATGCAAGCCATACCCACAACTGGTGTTGCACAAGGTATTGCTTACAGAGAAAAGCAAAAATTAAGTAATTATCCTATTCCACCCGTTACGATATGCTCATTTGGCGATGGCAGTGTTACTGAGGGTGAAGTAAGCGAAGCATTTCAGTTTGCGGTATTACATAATTTGCCAATTATATATTTGGTTCAAGATAATGATTGGGGCATTTCTGTTTCAGGTGATGAGGCTAGAACTATGAATGCTTATGAATATGCAGGTGGTTTTAAAGGTATGGAAAGAGTGCAAGTAGATGGTAGCGATTTTTTAGAATCATATAGTGTAATGAAGGAGGCAATTAATTATGTAAGAACAGAACGTAAACCTATATTAGTACATGCCAAAGTTCCATTATTGGGTCATCATACATCGGGTGTGCGTAAAGAATGGTACAGAACACCCGAAGATATGGCAAAACATGCCAAAGACGACCCGGGGCCCAAACTCAGATACTATTTAATTGAAAAGGGTATAAATATTGCACAACTTGATACAATTGAAGGAGAACAAAAAAGAATTGTAGAAATAGATTTTAATGCAGCTGTAGCAGCACAAGAACCCAATCCGTTAACCGTATCTGATTTTGTTTTTGCACCAACACCTATTACTGAAGAAAAAGGAATAAGATTTCCGGAAGGAAAAGAAAAGGTTGTAATGGTTGATGCTGCATTACATGCAGTTGAAGAACTACTAAACGAATATCCACAAGCATTATTTTACGGACAAGATGTAGGTAAACGTTTAGGTGGTGTTTTTAGAGAAGCGGCAACCCTTGCCGATAAATTTGGAGACAGTAGGGTATTTAACACAGCGATACAAGAAGCATATATTATCGGTTCAACTGCAGGTATGTGTGCTGTAGGTTTAAAGCCAATAGTGGAGGTTCAGTTTGCAGACTATATATATCCGGGCTTAAATCAGTTAGTAACAGAAATAAGCAAATCATGTTATTTAAGTTGCGGTAAGTTTCCTGTATCCGTAATTATAAGAGTACCAATAGGAGCTTATGGTGGTGGTGGTCCTTATCATAGTGGGAGTATAGAAAGTACATTGGCAACCATAAAAGGTATTAAAATTGCCTACCCTAGTAATGCCGCTGATATTAAAGGATTGATGAAGGCAGCTTTTTTAGATGGTAATCCGGTGGTTATGTTAGAGCATAAGGGCTTATATTGGAGCAAAGTACCCGGTACGGAAGATGCAAAAACAATAGAACCCGATAAAGATTATATTATCCCATTGGGTAAAGGTGCAATTGTGTTAGAAGCAACTAAAGAAAATATTGACAATGGTGAATCTATATGTATTATAACTTATGGTATGGGCGTGTATTGGGCAAAAAACGCTGCAAAACAATTTCCGGGTTGTGTTGAAGTAATAGATATACGTACTATTTACCCATTAGATGAAGAACTGATTTATAATACAGTTAAAAGACACGGTAAATGCATAGTGCTTACTGAAGAGCAATTACGAAATTCTTTTTGTGAGGCATTAGCTGGTAGAATTGCTCAAAATTGTTTTACGTTTTTAGATGCACCCATACAAACAATAGGAGCATTAGATTTACCTGCTGTACCTATGAATATGCTATTAGAAGCAGCAATGCTGCCGAACGCAACTATTGTAGCAGAAAAAATAAGTATACTTTTAAGGTGGTAATAGGATAAGTAGGAGATATTTTGGGTATAATAAAAATAGAAAATAGTAAATTATTGTTTTGAAAATAAGAACAACCCGAAGAAAATCATTTTACTATTAGAACAAGTAATTAATATATAATAATTTTATCTTTTTATAGAGGTAATCAATATAGTTTACTATTTTACCTGATTCTCAACAAAATACCCTATACACCAAAAAAGCAAATAAATAGGCAATACTAAACATATACACAAACTGTATTGCAGGATATTTCCAGCTTCGGGTTTCTCGTTTTACAACAGCTAATGTACTCATACACTGCATAGCGAAAACATAAAATATAAGTAAAGATAAACCGGTGGCAAGGGTATATACCGGTGTCCCGTCTTCTCGTTTTGCCTCTTTCATTTTAGCAAACAAAGGTTCTTTACTTGCTTCCACATCGCCCACACTATATAGTGTAGCCATAGTACCCACAAATACTTCACGAGCTGCAAACGAAGTTACAAGAGCTATACTAATTTTCCAATCGTAACCCAGCGGACGCATAACAGGTTCTATACTTCTACCCATAATGCCGGCAAACGAATATTTTAATTTTTCTGTTGCTTTTTCGTGCTCAAGGTTTACTTTTTGTGTTGGGTTAAGTGTTATAAGATTCGCATATTTTTCTTCAATCGTTTTCATTTGTCCCGGTGGGCCAAATGATGCTAAAGCCCAAAGTATTAGTGAAATAATTACTATTATTTTGCCTACATCAAGAATAAAAATTTTGCCTTTTTCTATCATTGTAATTCCTACGTTTTTCCATCTTGGCGCACGATACACAGGAAGTTCCATTAAGAAAAAAGTTTTTTCTTTTGTTTTTATCAACCAGCTCATAACCCTTGATACAATTAGAGCCATAGCAAACCCCAATAGGTACAAACCCATAAGCACCAAGCCCTGCATGCCTATAATACCTAAAATGTTTTTATTTGGTATTACCAAAGCAATCAATACGGTATATACCGGCAAGCGGGCAGAGCAGCTCATTAAAGGTGTTACCATTATCGTAATAAGTCTCTCTTTTCGGTTTTGTATGGTGCGTGTAGCCATTATTGCAGGTACAGCGCAAGCCATGCCACTTATTAATGGCATTACACTACGACCATTAAGGCCGGCGCTACGCATAATACGGTCTGTAAGAAAACTGATACGTGCCATATATCCACTATCTTCCAATATGGTTATCAGTCCGAATAAAATCATTATCTGCGGTACAAAAACCGCAATACCACTTACACTTGCCAATAACCCGTTTAGCAATAAATCTTTAAATAAGTTATCTGGCAATAGGGTATTTATATAAGAGCTAAGATAAGCAAACCCGGTTTGTATCCAGTCCATAGGATAATGAGCCAACCAAAAAATACTTTGAAATAAAAAATAAAGCACTACTAGCAAAATTATATTACCCCAAACCGGGTGCAATAAAGTTTTATCAATACGGTCACTTATAATCATTTTTTGTTCAGGCGTGCTTTGTTCTACACATTGCTTCATTATAGAGTCTATTTTGCCATAGCGTTCCATAATTTCATCACCCTGTATTTTAGATTTTACAAATCCTATTTCGCCTATCAATGCAGCAACTCTTATACGCTGTGCTGTATTTAGAAATTTAAGGTCGGTATAATTACAGGCTATATGTAATGCAGCATAATTGCTGCAACTGCCGGTTAAGCTCCTAATTTCATTTAGCCAATATTGGGGTAGGCTAGACAAGGGTACAAAATCTTCAATGGGTTGTGGTGGTTTATTACATATTTCAATAATTTCTTTTTTTAACTGGGTAATACCCTTGTTTTTTCTAGGGTTAATGGCAATTACTTGTATGTTTAATAATCGGCTCATTGCCTCAATATCAATAGTAAGCCCTTTTTGTTTGGCTATATCCATCATTGATAGTGCTATAATAACAGGTATTTTTAAATCTATAATCTGTGAACAGAATAATAAATTTCTTTTCAGGTTAGATGCGTCTGCTATTACTACAATTAAATCCGGACGGTCATTACTTTCTTGGTTCAATAAAACCTCGTAAGTAACTTGTTCGTCGGCACTTTTAGGGTATAAACTATAGGTACCGGGTAAGTCTATAATATGTGCAGTTAAAGAATCTGATATTTTTGCAATACCGGTTTTCTTTTCTACAGTAACGCCTGCAAAATTGCCTACTTTCTGGTTTAAACCGGTAAGTGCATTAAATAGTGAACTTTTACCACTATTAGGATTACCTACTAATGCTATGGAATACTGATGTTGCATGAACGGGAACAAAGTTAGTGGACTTCAACTGTATATTTTATTTTAATCCTCAGGATAAATAATTTTTCCCGAAAGTGAAAAGATAATAAACATTGTTATATTTTTATTTATTTATAATGTAAATGTCTGTTTCTCTGCTCAGATTCATTTATATAGAAATAAATTGATACTCAATTTAAAGGATTTTCAAAAATATTTTGTGTTATCAAACAAATGTTCCCAACAAGAATTGTAAGACATGCCACCTTTGTATTGAAATTGGAAACAAGTAAAATTTTGAAGTTCATTATTCAATAAAAAAATAAAATAGTATGAAAAAGAACATGGGTTCAATAGACCGCATTGTGCGGATTTTAGTTGCCTTAGTAATTGGCATTTTGTATTTTTTAAATATCATAAGCGGCACTTGGGCAATAGTATTGCTTGTTGTTGCAGGTATTTTTTTGCTAACTGGTTTTGTGAGTTTTTGTCCACTCTACCTACCTTTTGGAATAAGTACAACTGGCAAAAAGAAATAGGTTTAACATTGTTTTGTATATATAAATTATTTTATACAACAATTGTTCCCGAACACTATTTAATTATGATAGACTTTTGTGCTACAAACACAGAAAAACAAAAGAATAGCTAAAAGATGAAAAATAGATTAATGAAGTATAGATTGGAATTAGTAGGATTAGTAATAGGTGCAATTGCCGGTTGGTGTTATTGTAAATTTGTAGGTTGTGCTTCCGGCACTTGCATCATTACATCAAGCCCTGTAAATAGTACTTTATACGGTGCGTTTTGCGGATTTTTAATAGTAAGTATTTTCACGAAAGAGAAAAGTAAATTAAATAATTAATATAAAAACAGAAAATGATAACAATTACAGAATTGCTAAAAGCAGACAAAGCTACAATTGTAGATGTAAGAACGCCAGGTGAATTTTTCGGAGGCAATGTGGTAGGAAGTATTAATATTCCTTTAAATGAAATTCCTGCCAGATTAGATGAATTTAAAAATATGCAACATATTGTATTGTGTTGTGCTTCAGGGGGAAGAAGTTTTCAGGCTTCTATGTTTTTAAAACAGCAAGGTATTGATTGCTTAGATGCAGGGTCTTGGTTAAATGTAAATAATCTAAAAAACAATTAAAAAAATGATAGCTACAATAAAAAAAATGTTAGGGATAGCACCTAGGGTTGATTTAGGAACACTTATAGCCAATGGCGGTGTTATAGTGGATGTGCGGACACCGGGCGAATATGCAGGCGGGCATGTAAAAGGTTCTGTAAATATGCCCTTAGATAGTTTGAGAAACCATATTTCTAAACTAAAAAAAGACAAACCTGTAATTACTTGCTGTGCATCGGGTATGCGGAGTGCATCGGCAAAAACTATTTTAATAAACAATGGCTTTGCAGAAGTTCATAATGGTGGCAGTTGGTATAACCTTAAAAAATACGAAAAATGAATACATTAAAACAAAGATTACTGAATAACTGGCATATAATGCGTGTCTTTAGGTTAGGTATTGGCATGATGCTACTAATATTGGGAATACAAAATAAAGATTGGGCAATGGGTTTGTTCAGCACTTTCTTCTTGTATCAGGCAGTTACCGATACCGGTTGTTGTGGGCAACAGGGATGCTACACATCACCATCAAGAAAGCCAGAAAGTGAGTTGATAAATGATAAAGAAACAATTATTGAATACGAAGAAGTTAAATGAATAATTTATGCAAAATAAAAGCTTTTTAGAAATAATTAACGATGACAAACCGGTATTGGTGGATTTTTCTGCCGAATGGTGCGGACCATGCAAGATGATGGCACCAATACTGAAACAACTGAAAGATATGATAGGCAATGATGCTACCATATTGAAAATAGATGTAGATAAAAATGCATCTATATCACAATCGTATAATATAACTGGTGTACCTACATTAATACTTTTCAAAAATGGCAAAGCCATTTGGCGACAATCTGGTGTTGTGCCTGCCAATCAATTGAAAAACATTATTGCACAACATACACAATTGAATTAATAAGTATTAAATTTACAAGTTGCAATTTCAGAATATCGATTTTGCAATATAAATTTCTAAATAAATGAAATACATTATTGTAGGTGCTGTTGCCGGTGGTGCAAGTACGGCAGCAAGATTAAGAAGACTTGATGAACATGCTGAAATACTGATTTTTGAAAAAGGGGAGTATATTTCTTATGCCAATTGCGGCTTGCCCTATTATATTGGCGATGTAATAAAAGACAGGAATAAACTTTTTGTGCAAACGGCAGCAGCATTTAATAAGAGATTTAATATTGATGTGCGTGTGCGAAATGAAGTAACAGCTATTAATGCAGAAGAGAAAAAAATAAGTGCTGTAAATTTAATTACGGGTGCAGTTTATACGGAAAGCTACGATAAATTAGTTCTTTCTCCTGGTGCCGAACCCATATGGCCACCATTACCGGGCATCAATAATGAGGGTATTTTTACGTTAAGAAATGTAAATGATACTGATTATATTAAAAATTATGTAAATGATAAATCTACAAAAAAAGCCGTAGTGGTAGGTGCCGGTTTTATAGGACTGGAAATGGCAGAAAATTTGCATCATTTAGGCATAGAGGTAAGTATTATTGAAATGGGGAATCAGATTTTAGCACCTCTTGATTTTCCTATTGCTGCTATGGTGCAGCAGCATATAAGAAGTAAAGGTGTAAAGATGTTTTTAAATACTGCGGTTAGTGGTTTTGAGAAAACGAATGAAGGTTTAAAAGTTTTATTAAACAATGGCAAAACTATTGACGCAGATATAGTTATACTATCTATTGGTGTGAAACCCGATACGAAGCTCGCCATTAATGCAGGTCTTAAAATAGGGAATGCAAAAGGGATATTTGTAAATGAATATCTGCAAACATCAAATGAAGATATTTATGCAGTAGGTGATGCAATAGAGTTTGTAAACCCAATTACTAACCAAGCTATGATTACTTATTTGGCTGGGCCGGCTAACAAACAAGGTCGTATATGTGCCAATAATATAGTATTAGGCAATACACATAAATATAATGGAGCAATAAATACAGCCATCGTAAAAGTGTTTGATATGACAGTTGGAGCAGCAGGCACAGCATCTAAAAATTTACATAAAGCTAATGTAGAACATATTGTTTCTACTACCCATAACGGGTCTCATGCTGGCTATTACCCTAATGCTAAACAAATGACTATTCAAATTGCATTTTCGGCTACAGATGGCAGCTTATTATCAGCACAAGTTGCAGGTTATGATGGTGCGGATAAAAGATTAGATATTTTATCCGGTGTAATAAAAAGTAAGGGTACGATATACGATTTAGTAGAGTTTGAGCATGCTTATGCACCTCCCTATTCTTCTGCTAAAGACCCTGTAAATATGGTAGGCTTTGTTGCAGAAAATATTTTGCAAAAGAGATTAAGCATTTTTTACTGGAACGAAATGGACAAAATTAAAGAAAACGACCTATTGCTTGATGTAAGAACAAAAGAAGAATATGAAAATGGTAAAATAGAAAATTCAATGAATATTCCTAT
>CAIWXG010000237.1 GCA_903916555.1 uncultured Bacteroidota bacterium | reverse complement strand
GATTTGTCGAATTGAGTTTGCTATTATCCTTTGAATTATAATGTATTTAAGCCTTGCTAAATTTAATTGCATTCTTTTTAGATTGTTTAATGCAATTATTATTTGTACATTTTTTCCAAAATTATTTTCTTTCCAAGAATTTATGTTATTATGTATATCATCTGGCTTCAAGGTATTTATTGCAGTATTTATATTTAAGTAAAAAGTATCGTTTTGAATTAGATTTGATTTTATATTAGCAATTGTTTCTTTTTATTTTTTGTATAAACTATCTGCACGTTTTTCATCTAACATTTTTACTTTTGAAGTATTTAGGGTCTGCTGGTTAAGTCTAACTTTTTCAAATTTAAGTAAAGGCAAGATATAATAGTGATTAATTGTTTTTATAATAATAAAAAGTTTTGCTGAATAAGTAAAAATCTTATGGATTGGTGTAAAAAGTACCTGCCCGGCTAATTTGACCAGGTTAAGTACCATTATTATGGAGGCGATCCATGACTCACTCGTTTCTGCAAGCCTTGCTTTTATACAGTTCATACCATAACCGGCTTTGGCTTGCCCAAACTTACCTTCTATTGGATTTCGCTCTCCCGGACTTACGTGTGCCTCCACTGCCTTTGGTCTTCCAAGTGGTTTTGCTCGTAAGCCAATTCCTAATAGCTTTAGCTGTTTTCGATTTTCACGGGTACAATAAATTTTATCGACTAATACTTCTTTTGGATAATATCCAAATCTTTTTTTATACCTTTCTACGGTATCCATTAATCGTGTACTTTCATTAAATGCCTCCCATGAAAAGTCTTCAATAAAAGCAAAACCATTCATCAGGCTTACATGTATTTTAGCACCAAACTCCACTTGTGCATTAGACTTTCCCCTTACGATGGGGCGTACATGAGGTTGATGGATGCTCACTATCCTATGTTCTATGCTGTGCTTTTTTGTAGCATACTTGTTAAGTTGTTGGTCATATAAGGTTTGTATGACTAATAACTATTTGTATTGTTGATGGTTAAGAGGTTTTTTTTCACATTTATCCAATAATTTGTGGATCTTTTTAATATTTCTGTTCAGGAAACCAAGTTGTTTTCTGATAGCTATTCTTATTTCTTTCTTTGTTTTACGTTTCTTTTGTGCTGTGGATAAATAATACTTTCTGGCATTATTTCTATATGTTCTTGGTTTTGATTCATGTTTGATGGGACAATACAATAGATCTATTAACTCCTCTGATTTTTCGCGGGCATCATTGAGCAAATCTAAATCTGTAGGGTAACGTATGTCTTGAGGACAGGCTGTTGCATCTGCAATAAGCTGACCCTTATTGGTATCCTTATTTTCCGACACAGCTTTATTTCCGTTCTGCTTGCCAGACGATATTTAAGGTAGGACTTGAACATGAGTATCTTGCGGCAATTCTTTTGCTTGACGTACTTTCTTCTGTGTAACTTTACCTTCGTTGTTTTGCCGGTCAGGCACATTTTCTACATCCTTTATAGCATATTCTTGTTTGGATGGACGACTTTTTTGAGCTTTTGCCATATACATTTAAATTTAGCATCCCCAAATTTAGCAGTATATTGCAAATAATTGAATTGGAAAATCTTTTAAATATATATATGTATATTCATTATTCTACTATATTACATATTTTAGCCGCAAGGTTTTGAGAGGGCTAATTGCACCAACTTTGCACTTATTTAAGAAATAAACCCACAAAACATAAGCTGATAAATGGTTTAGACATTAAACAGCAGACCCTAAATAGAGCTTATGTTCCATGGTAAATTATATATCCAGTCTTCGGTAGCAAATATCATTCATTGTTTTATGCTTCGTCCATAACTCAATTTTCCCATCTGTGCGATTTAATAAGTCTACAAAAAAAAAATCCCT
>CAIWXG010000236.1 GCA_903916555.1 uncultured Bacteroidota bacterium | reverse complement strand
TTTTGAGTTAGGATTAATTGTTAAATTAAAAAGTCCTGAATTTATTTACTATCCTAATGTAAGACATACTTTTCAGTACCAACATGGGTATAAGTATTTGTATTACAAAGAAATTAATCCTCCCCCACCTAAATTTTGTTAATCTTTCTGAATATTTTATATCTACATTTCAAATAAAATTGCATGTAGCTAATTTAATTGCATTAAAACAAATACACAATATCAATAATATTTTATTAGAATGAAAAACAAAAAAAGTAATAAAATTACAATTTTGAGGTTTTTTATCTTGTTCATTTTATTTTTTCAAAACGAAGTCTCAATTGCACAGTTACCTAAGTTTGATACCACAGGTATTACTTTGGAAAAAGCAGAACAACTTTTTTTAAAAAACAATTTACAATTATTATCTCAAAAATATAATGTAGATGCTTCAAAAGCTCTTATAATTCAAGCAAAACTATACCCTAATCCCAACTTCAATTTTGCACAGGGTGCATACAATCCCCAAACAGGTAAATGGTTTGAAATTGGCGCAAATGCCGAAGAAGCCTACCAAGTATCGCAATTAATTGTATTGTCTCACAAAATAAAAAAGCAAGTAAAAATAGCAGAAACAAACAGCAAACTTGCAGAAGATAATTTATATGACATGTTAAGGTCATTAAAGCTTGCACTCAGGGTTACATTTTATAACATCTATTATTATCAACAAACGGCTAAGGTATATGATGAAGAAATAAACTCTTTAACTACAATTGTTACAGCTTATAAACAGATTGAAGATAAGGGTTATATTGCAGAATCTGATATTGTAAGGGTACAGGCACAATTGTATTCTCTACAAAGCGAATATCAAAATCTAATTGATTATATTAACGATAATGAAAGTCAATTAAGATTATTAATGCAAACATCACCAACTATTTTCTATAAGCCCGAATTAAATAGTGAAATTATTAATGCAGACCCACTGAGATATAGCCTTAAAACAATGATGGATTCTACCTACAATAACCGGACTGACCTTATGATTGCAAAAGATAATTTATTATTAAGTCAACAAACATATACCTACCAGAAGGCTTTGGCAGTACCGGATATTACAACAGGTATTAATGCCGATAGGCATGGTAGTTACTATACCGACTTCAACTCCTTAAATATTGGCATTGATATTCCTATCTTTAATAGGAATCAAGGTAATATTAAGAATGCGAAAATATTAATAAATTATAATGAAACTCAATTGCAACTCACTAAAAAAACAGTAGAGGAAGAAGTAATTAGGGGACTGCAAAAAGCACTTGATGCCGATAAATTATATAGAGGGATTGATACAACTTTCACAAATAAATTTGACCATTTGGCTAAAGAAATGATGAAAAATTACATGAAAAGAAATGTTAGTTTAATTAATTTTCTTACTTTTTATGATTCTTACAAGCAAAATATTGTTCAATTTAATACCATTCTTATGAATAAAGTAGATGCCTTGGAAAACATAAACTATTTAACCGGTACTAACTTTTTTAACAAATAATCTTAATATAACTAAAGTTATAAAAATTAAAAAATGAAAAATTTAAAAATGAAATTCAGTATTATTTTTTTACTGTTTTCTTCTTCTGTAGTATTTATTGGTTGTAACGAGAGTACCAAAAAAGTTGAAGAAAAGCAGAAATATATTATACCTGATAGTTTATTAAAAACATTAACTATAGATACCGTAAAAAAGTGTCAGTTATTGAACGCACTGACGCTTACAGGTATGGTTGATTTTAGCCAAGATAAACAAGTAAATATCTTTTCTTTGGTTTGTGGTAATATACAAGATATAAAAGTGCAATTAGGAGATTATGTTACTGCCGGGCAAGTATTAGCTGTAGTAAAAAGTAGCGAAATGGCCGGTTTCGGAAACAATTTGTTGATAGCACAAACAAACGTTACCGCTACAAAAAAACAATTGGATGCCGCTAATGATTTATATAAAAGTGGACTCGCCTCTATTTTAGATGTAACAACAACACAAGCAAATTACGACCAAGCAGCTTCTCAATTAGAAATGGCAAAAAAAATATTGAAGATTAATGGCAATAATACACAAGGTGATTACATAATTAAATCACCAATAAATGGTTTTGTAGTTCAAAAAAACATTACTAATAATTCATCTGTACGTGCAGACAATGGAGGCAATCTTTTTACAATATCAGACCTGAAAGATGTATGGGTTCAAGCTAATGTATATGAAGCGAATATAGAACAAGTACATCTTGGCGATAAAGTGGAAGTAAGAACATTATCGGCACCCGATAGAGTATATCATGGCAAAGTAGATAAAATTCTGAATGTATTAGACCCTTCAAGTAAGGTAATAAAAGTAAGAATTGTGTTACCCAACCCCGATTATATACTTAAACCACAAATGTTTGCAAGTATTGTTTTATCAAGTCAAACGGCAAATCAATCATTATCTATACCTAAAAAGGCTTTAGTTTACGACCATAGCCAGTATTATGTAGTACTATATAAAGGTAAAGGTAATGCTGATATAACACCGGTTGAAGTGTTAAATACCGTAGGCGACATTGTTTATATTAATGCGGGTATTAAAGAAGGAGACCAAATTATCTCAACACTTGCTCTCCAAATTTACAGTGAATTAAATAATTAATTATTTAAACTAAACAAATGACAAAGTTTCTTAAAGCCATAATTGGGTTTTCTCTAAAAAATAAATTTTTTATATTATTTGCTGCATGTGCCTTAATAATAACCGGTATTATTACATTTAAAGAAATGCCTATTGAGGCATTCCCCGATGTTACCAATACTGAAATAGATATTATAACACAATGGCCCGGGAGAAGTGCAGAAGAAGTAGAAAAATTCATAACAATACCAATTGAAATTGCTATGAATCCGGTTCAACAAAAAATGAGCCTTCGTTCTACAAGTATTTTTGGGTTATCTTTTATTAAAATTATTTTTGATGATGAAGTAAAAGACCCGCAAGCAAGACAACAGGTAATGAATTTACTTGGAAACGCTAATTTACCACCAAATGTAATACCCGCTGTACAACCGCCAATAGGCCCAACAGGCGAAATTTTTAGGTACACGTTAAAAAGCACTTTCCGTGATGTAAGAGAATTAAAAACAATGCAAGATTGGGTAATAGACCGGAAGCTTCGAGCTATTCCCGGAATAGGAGACCTGAATGCTTTTGGCGGAAAATCTAAAGCTTATGAAATTAAAGTGAATCCGGGGAAATTAGCTTCTTTAGGTATTACTTCTTTAGATGTATTTACAGCAGTTCAAAAAACAAATATCAATATTGGCGGTGATATGATATTTGAAAACGATGAGGCTTATGTAGTAAGAGGTATTGGTTTGCTTAACGATGTAAATGAAATTAAAAACATCATTATTCAAAATAATAATGGAGTTCCTTTACTTGTAAAAGATGTTGCAACTGTAGAAATATCTAATGTACCCCGTTTGGGATGGATAGGCAGAAGTGATGTAAGTTATGATTCTACCGGTAAAAGAATAGTTACAGACCAAGACGATGTTGTAGAGTGTATTATTGTTATGCGTAAGGGAGAAAATCCGTCTGAAGTGGTTGCGGCAGTAAAAGAAGAAATAGAAAAGCTGAATAGGGATGTACTACCTGCTGATACTAAAATTGTACCTTTTTACGACAGGTCTGATTTAATTTCTTATGCTACCCATACCGTTTTACATAACCTTACAGAAGGTATTATTCTCGTTATTATTCTTGTCTCTTTATTCCTTTTTGATTGGCGAACTACTTTAATTGTAGCAGTAATCATTCCAATATCTTTATTGTTTGCATTTATATGTTTACGTTTAAGAGGCATGACTGCTAATTTACTGTCTTTGGGAGCCGTAGATTTTGGTATTATTATAGATGGTGCAGTTGTAATGGTTGAAGGCTTATTTGTGGCACTAAATGCCAAAGCACTTGATGTAGGCATGGAAAAATATAACAAACTAGCTAAAATGGGAATGTATAGATTAGTAGGAACTAAGATGGGTAAAGCTATCTTTTTCTCTAAAATAATAATAATTACTTGTTTACTGCCTATTTTTGCATTCCAAAAAGTTGAAGGCAAAATGTTTTCACCTTTAGCTTACACTTTAGGTTTTGCACTTTTAGGTTCCTTAATAACAACACTTACATTAGTACCGGTACTCATCTCCATGTTATTAAACAAAAATGTACATGAAAAACATAATCCTATTGTCCATTTCCTAACCAAAATAATGTTAGGTGGTTTTATAGAGTGTTTTAAACGAAAACGGATAGTAATAACTGTTGCAACATTACTGGTTGTTGTTGGTATTTATTCTTTCCGTTTCCTAGGGTCGGAGTTTTTACCCGAACTGAATGAAGGAGCAATATGGTTACGTGTACAACTACCTTATAGTTCTTCGTTACAAAAGGGCGTTGAGATTGGTCGGCAAGTTAGAGGCTTAATAATGACTTTCCCGCAGGTAAAAGTTATATCATCTCAGAATGGAAGACCCGATGATGGTACCGATGTTGCCGGCTTTTATAATAATGAATTTGATATTATTATGTATCCGGAAGATGAATGGAAACCTAAAATAACAAAAGATGAATTAATAGACCAAATGAACAAAAAGTTATCAGTAATACCGGGTGTAAATTTAAATTTCTCACAGCCTATTATGGATAATGTTGAAGAAGCGGTTTCGGGTGTTAAAGGTTCAATTTGCATTAAAATTTACGGTGATTCGTTATACTATATGGAGAAAAAATTAACTGATATATATAATATCATGAAAAATATAAATGGAATTGAAGACTTAGGTGTTATTCATAATATGGGTCAGCCAGAGATTGATGTAAACTTAGACCAACAAAAAATGGCCCTCTATGGTGTTGCCACTGCCGATGCAAATGCCGTTGTGGCAATGGCAATTGGTGGTCTGCCGGCATCTACACTATACGAAGGCATAAAAACATTTGAAATAAGAGTACGTTTACCCGAAGAATATAGAAAAACACAGGAAGATATTGGTAATTTATTAGTTCCTACCCAAAATGGTGCAAAAGTACCCATTAAGGAAATAGCTGAAATAACACGAAAAACAGGTGCTTGTATAATTTTTAGAGATGGAAATGAACGCTATGCAGCACTCAAATTTTCAATACGAGGCAGAGATATGGGTAATACTGTTGCGGAAGCACAAAAAAAGGTTAGCGAGAAAGTTACCCTAAAAAGAGGTTACAGAATGGCTTGGCAAGGAGATTTTGAAAATAAAGAACGAGCTCAAAAAAGACTAATACAAGTAGTACCGATAAGCTTATTCTTAATATTTGTAATATTATTAAGTATGTTTGGTAATTTTAAAGATGCCGGTTTAGTATTCTTAAATGTACCTTTTGCAATAATAGGTGGTATTTTTGCATTGTTTATTACGGGTACAAACTTCAGTATATCTGCCGGTATCGGCTTTATTGCCTTATTTGGTATTTGTATTCAAGACGGCATTATTCTTATTACTATGTTTAAAGAAAATCTACATAAAGTAAGCAAGGGAACGGAAACACTCTATACTGCAATAAAATTAGGTGTAAATGCAAGAATAAGGCCCGTTATGATGACTGCATTAATGGCTGCCATTGGTTTATTACCGGCAGCAATGTCTCATGGCATAGGCTCTGAAAGTTCCAGACCATTGGCAAGGGTAGTTATTGGTGGTATAATTTGTGCTATGTTATTTTCTTTATGGGTGTTTCCAATCATTTTTGGTTGGGCTTATCGTAAATTTGATAAAAGACCTTTTGATAAACCGGAAGAAATAAACACAGTAAAATAAATATTGTTTTAATTTCGTATGATAAAATGCGATTGAAATATAATTTTATATTTTAATCGCATTTTATTGTTATATTACAAAACACACAAACTATTTTGTCAAACACAGTAGCAAATACTCATTTTATTAAAAATGAAGCACAACGATTAGGTTTTAATAGTTGTGGTATTGCTATTGCTGCACCCTTAGATGATGATGCCAAAAGATTAGAAAAATGGTTAAAAAAGGACTACCACAGTGGCATGCAATACATGGCACAAAATTTTGATTTACGCATAAATCCAACAAAATTAGTACCTGGTGCAAAGTCTGTTATTACGTTATTGTTTAATTACTATACCATAGAAAAACAAAGTATTTATGCTCCCAAAATTGCTAAATATGCTTATGGTATTGATTATCATTATGTAATTAAAGAGAAATTAAATGAATTGCTTTATGCTATTAATACCAACATTGGTATTATTAACGGGCGTGGTTTTGTAGATTCTGCACCCGTATTAGAACGTAGCTGGGCTGTAAAAAGCGGTTTAGGTTGGATAGGGAAAAATGGAAACCTTATAAGTAAAAGTTCAGGGTCTTTTTTATTTATAGCCACCCTAATATCAGATATGGAGCTTATTCCTGATATACCCTTTAATACCAATCATTGCGGCACATGCACCCGTTGTATTGATGCCTGCCCTACACAAGCAATCGTTTCACCAAAAGAAATAGATGCAAACAAATGTATATCCTATCTCTCAATTGAATTAAAAGATGCCATTATACCAACTGCATTACAAACAAAAATGGATGGATGGATGTTTGGTTGTGATGTTTGTCAAGATGTATGCCCCTGGAACAAGTTTTCAAAACCCAATACAGAACCTAAATTCAGCCCATTTCCAGAGATACTCAATTTATCACTATACGAATGGGAACAATTAAGCGAAGAAGCATTTAATAAAACATTTAAAAACTCTGCACTTAAACGTACCAAATGGAAAGGCATAGAACGAAATTTAAAAGCGATTAAGACTTGAGATGTGGTGTGAAACTTACATTGAGTATTAGACCAACTTAAAAAAAGCACAAAATCAAATTAATAGCACAACATAAAAATCAAAAGTTCTATTATCCTTCACTTGCCAAAATCGAAAATAATAAATTTTTTTTTCTAATTTTACATCTTGCAAAACAATCATATTTACTAGTGGTCTATTTTTAAAAGCCTTATAACTTCTCTCCCCTTTCATAACTTCTTTAGGTTCAACATTTGTTATTAGGATAACTCTATGGGAGTCAATAATATTATTACAATTTGAAAACAAATTACAACAATCTATAATAACCAAACTATCACAATGATATTCTTCAAATCGGAAAGCTTTTTTAATTCATTTTTTGATAATAATTCATATAATACAGAACATTTTAATGGCTTCACTTTACACTCTTCACAATGTACATTTCCACATGTGATTATTAAAGTAATTAATATTGTAAATATACTTTTCATTACTATTGTTTTTTCGCAAAATAGGTGTTTTCACCAACTTGTAACTTGCCCTTACGAATATTGTGTACATTAATATATTTACTATCATGTGTACAGTAACCCTCTTTTCGATGCTTTCTCGCAACTGTTGATATTTCAACTAACAAATAGCATTTACTGACAATATAAATAAAATAACATTTTAAGTATATTTCTCTATTTGTTGGTGCAAAAACCCAACAAAGCTTAAAACAGTTCAAAACCTCAGACAATCATGCTGAAAGCCCATACTGAAACGTTAGAGTCCATATTAAGATTTCTGGATTCTTGCTGTTTTGAAGAACTTTACCCATTGGGCTTTTAGGTCTTCCGGCACCTTTTTTTGTTTTACAGCCCTGAAGTTGATGAACATGTCTTGTTTTCCTTCTATTATTTGCCAAACCTGTGACTCAGGCTTTTCTGCGATACACTCTATTTTGAAAATTATCCACGGGTATTCTGCTTTTTCATCTTTTTCAAGCTTTGTAACAATGGCCGATGGGCAGCTACTCTTTGTCTGGTCCACCATAAACTTCATTGCTTCTTCAATTGGAGGTAGCGGACCCGGGGAGGAATAAACAATCATTGTGCCTATTTCTGTCCAATTTTCGAAAGTTTCGTTGTTTCGCAGCAATTCTACCGTCTGCAACTTGCCGCCAACATTATTGCTTGCCATTTTCCAACCTTCAGCATCGGGCCAATCAAGTCGTAAGTATTCACGTCTATTGCTTAACCTTAGGTCAATGACAGAATCATTGCAATATTTTTATATATATTCCTGGGCATGTTTGTGTCCCAAGTCTTTGGCTTTATGCAGATCGTTGCATCCACCGATTTTATCATCTATTCCTATTTTAGCTTGTCCCCGCATAAAATAATCTCTAGCACTGTTCGCATCCAACTTAATTGCCTTATCAAAATCAAGTATTGCGTTTTTAACATCATCCATACGAAGGCGGGCAGCACCTCTGTTGGAATATATCCTGCTATCATTGGGGTCTATGGCGGCTGCATTGTTGAAATCGACAATAGCACCGTTGAAATCTTTCAGATAAGTTTTTGTCGTTCCTCTATTGTAGTAGTAGGCAGAATTTTTAGGATTCAGCCTGATAGCTGCATCAAAAGCAGCAACTGCACCTTTTAAGTCACCAGCATTGCCTTTATCAACTCCTTTGCTATAAAAATCATTAGCTGTTTGTGCTATCGCAGAAAAGGAAAATAGTACTAAAATTACTGCGGCTATTCTCATAGGTAGTTTATTATAATTTTTCTTAATGTAATTAATATTACTAATGACAATCAAAGGTAAACGAATTTTTAAAAAAAAATTCCCGTTCTATCGAATTTTCCTCAGGGAATCCGGAAGTAAGAATGAACTCCTTCTAAGAAGGCATTTACTTGACAAAGCTAAATGAAATGGATAGAAATGTTTGAACTAATTTATAACCTTACTTGCCAAAAGATGCATTTGTTTTTAAAATGCTTAGCTACGTCTCTTTTTATTTAGCATCAGCTCTATGAATACGTTCTAAGAACGGTTTTATTTATACTTCCTGATTCCCTGCGGAAAATCAGGAAGAACAGTCCTTTAATATTTACATAATTTCAATACCTGTTTTTAAAATTTCTTCAACAAAAGGATCTTTATCCGGGCTAAAATCTTTTGTATTATATGTATGCGTTTGAATAATGGAAAAAGGCTTTTGAATCTTGATTCCTCCAATAATATCAGAATCAAAAAAAACAATTCCGCTAAAACTATCAGATACTAATACAACATCTATATCACTCCATTTATGTTGCGTGTTTTTTGAATAAGAGCCAAAAAGTACAACTCTATTAAGTGGCACACCTAAACCACTAATTTTTTTTGCAAAACGTCGGACTTTTTCTATTGCAGATTTTTGAGTAAGCATGTTCCTATTTCTTGAACTTGTTCAAAATAATAGTAGTTTCGCCTTATTTGGTGTTTTCACCAACTTGTAACTTACCCTTACGAATATGGTGTACATTAATATATTTACTATCTTTGTGTTATCTCCCCCTACCAATCTGTATGCCTCGCATGAATATAAAATAAAAAAAATACATCACTCACCCTTCCCTACCAAATTCAATACAGCATTGAATTAAGCCATATCAAATATGCATCTTTTCCATGATTCTTTCTAAATCTTCGTCATTATAAAATTCTATTGAGATACTGCCTTTTCCTGTTTTTTTACGATTTAGAATTACTTTAGTTGAAAAGTGTGAAGCCATATTATCTTCTATACGTTTATAGGCAGGTGGCAATTTCAACTCTGTTTTTTGTTCGGTATTGGTTTGTTTTTCGGTAGCCATGTCTTTTACCAACTGCTCCGCTTGCCTTACAGAAAGCCCTTTTTCCATAGTTTCCCGAAACACATATAATTGTTGCTCAACAAATTCGAGCCCTATAATAGCTCGTGCATGCCCCATAGATAGTAAGCCGTCTCTTACTGCCTTTTGAATATCGGGGGGTAGTTTTAATAAACGTAAATAATTTGCAACTGTGCTACGTTCTTTTTTCATTTTTTCGGCTACCAATTCCTGTGTTAGCCCAAATTCATCCATTAATTGTCTATAACTAAGTGCTATTTCCATGGCATTCAGATTTTCTCTTTGCAGATTCTCTATTAATGCCATTTCAAGTAGTTCGTGGTTCTCTACAGTGCGTATATACGCCGGAATATCTTGTATTCCTGCCATTTTAGACGCTCTTAACCTACGCTCGCCCGATATTAATTGGTACTTATTTTGTCCTATTCTGGTAACAGTAACAGGTTGAATTATATCATGCAGTTTTATACTTTCAGATAATTCAACTAAAGATTGTTCATCAAAATCTCTACGAGGTTGTTTAGGGTTTATTTCAATTTGCTCAAGAGGAATACGCAAAGTATTGGCATTCATACCCGATGCAACCGGCACATTCTCATTATTGATTTTTATATCATCATCTATCGTATCCAACAATGCTCTAATTCCTTTACCCAGTGCCTGCTTTTTATTAGTTAGTGCCATGCTTAATTATTTTCTATAATTTTTTTTGCGCTTTTTATTTTTGTCATATTATTTTTCTGCAAGATTTCTTTTGCAAGATTCAAGTAGTTTATAGAACCGGTACTTTCGGCATCGTATAGCAAAACAGGCTTACCAAAACTGGGTGCCTCTCCTAATTTTGTATTTCTATGCAATATAGTATTGAAAACCATATTATTAAAATGGTTTTTAATTTCTTCAACCACCTGATTAGATAGTCGTAAACGACCATCGTACATGGTCATTAAAATACCCTCTATTTTCAAGTTAGAATTAAGTCTGCTTTGTACTATTTTAATCGTATTTAACAATTTTCCCAAACCTTCTAACGCAAAATATTCGCACTGCACGGGTATTATTACACTATCGGCAGCGGTTAATGCATTTACAGTTATTAAACCTAAGGAAGGTGAGCAGTCTATAACTATAAAATCATAATTATTTAATTCAGATTCTAAAGCTTTACGCATTACATATTCTCTACCTGTAAGGTTTATGAGTTCTATCTCAGCCCCTACCAAATCTAACTGACTGGGTAATAAAAATAAATTAGGCAATTCGCATTCTAATATTACCTGTGCTGCCGGTGTATCATTTATCATACAGTCGTATAAACTCAACTGTATATTTTTAAGGTCGAACCCATTACCGGTAGTACTATTTGCTTGCGGGTCGGCATCAATAAGCAATGTTTTATATTCTAATACTGCCAAGCTTGCTGCAAGATTTATTGCAGTAGTAGTCTTCCCTACTCCACCCTTTTGATTCGCAATTGCTATTACTTTTGCCATAATATTAAACCCTATTGCGGGTACCATTTTAAAAACTATAATATGCTTTTCACCAAAAGCATTAAAATATTTTATTGTATATCCTATTTACCTAAAGAAATTGTCTCACCAATTTTAGGTAATATTAATTCTTTTCCTGCATGTATAAATAAATCGTGAGATTGGGCATGGTCTATTGTTATAAGCCCGAAGGTATCAAAATGGACGCCAATTACCTTATTACATTTTATAAAGTCAGACGCTTTTAATGCATCCGTTACATCCATAGTAAAATTACCGCCAATTGGCAATATAGCAAAATCTAATGTAGCATAATGGGGTATCAATTGCATATCTAACATTAAGCAGGTGTCGCCACTATAATAAAAGCTACCTTCGCTTGTTTTTACAATAAAACCACCCGGATTGCCACCATAAGTACCATCAGGCAAACAACTGCTGTGCCAAGCAGGAACAAAATGTAGTTTTCCGAATTCAAAATTTGCAGAACCGAAGTTCATAGGTCGTACATTTTCTATACCTTGCGGTTGCAACCAAGTAATTATTTCATAAGCAGCTATCACAATAGCTTTTGTACGTTTGGCTATTGTTACTAAGTCTGCAACATGGTCGCCATGACCATGAGAAATCAATATATAATCAGCTTCTATTTTCTCTATATCTATAACATCTTTTGCTAATGGATTTCCGCTAATAAACGGGTCGAATAAAAATTTTTTACCGGCAGACTCAACCAAAAAACAAGAATGCCCAAAATAGGTGAATTTCATATTAAATAGATTTTTTTAATCTCTGCAAATTTAGGTAAATTTTCGAGCTAAAAAGTGAAAAGATTTACCCTAAATTTGAATGAAGAGATAAAAAATAAGACAAATTAATTAATTTATTTTTAGTACCTGCTTGCTTACCTTTAGATAATTTTAAACCAATTTTGCAACAATAAAACTTTTAACACTGTTTTACAAATCTATTTTATGGATTATCTGATTACAAACAAACAAGATGAAGATGAAAATGTAAATATCAAAAAACCAATTTTGATTCTTGCTCTCATTTCTTTTCTTCAGTACTTACCTACTTTGTTTTTTGGCATAACCTATTTAGATGACTATCAGTTTATATTAAGATTTCATAATTACAATCAAAATATTGAAAATTTATTTACTTCCTTTACAAGAGGAGTATTTGATAACAAAAACAGCATTTATTACCGCCCGATATTCCTTGATTCTATATTATTTAATTACCAATTATGCGGAGAAAACTTCATGGGGTATCATTTAATAAATATTTTATTGCATGTATTGGCAGTTATTATACTGTATAAACTTCTAATTAAATTAAAAGTAAAATCTGTACAAGCATTTATTTTAGCACTTTTATTTGCAGTACATCCAGCACTGGCAGAGGCTGTAGCATGGATTCCAGGCAGAAATGATACACTCCTTGCTATATTTATTTTTTCCTTTTTAATACAATCAATAAAATTTAATGAAACGGGCAAATACATACATGTTATTTTGTCTTGTTTGTTTTTATTAGTATCGTTTTATACAAAAGAAACCACCTTTTTTGCCATACCTGTGGGATTTTTCATTATTCATATTGCCAGAACTGAAAAATGGAAAACAAAAAACAACCTGTTACTTGATTTCAGTTGGATTTTTTGTTTTCTAATTTGGTTTCTATCTTGGTCTTTTGCCTCCATAAAACACATATCACTTACGCCTAAAATAATAGCGTACCAACTATTTCATAAAATACCCGTTGTAATACAATACATTGGAAAAATATTTATTCCTATAAACTTATCCGTATATCCCACACAAAAAGATACCGTTTACTATTTGGGTTATTTAAGTATTTTTTTAATACTCCTCATTATTCTTAAATCAAAAAAGAAAAATTGGAACGTTATTTTTTATTCAATTGTAATTTTTTTATTTTTTCTAATCCCTTCTTTATTAATACCCAATGCGAATGAAAACTCTCAATACTTAGAACATAGGCTCTATTTACCTTTTTTGGGAATACTATTGCTTCTACCACAAACAATACTTTTCAAAAACAAGATAAAAGAGAAGCAATTATTAAGTATATTTGGAATTATCGCAGTTATATTATCAGCTATCAATTTCAGTTACCAACAAAACTTTTCATCACCTAACACATTTTGGACCAATGCAGTTACAACCTCACCCAATTCATGCTCTGCAAATATGATGCTTGCCGTACATACAAAAAACAAAGAAAAATGCGAACCTTTGTTTCAAAAAGCATTTTTACTTAACCCTAAACAAAAATATTTAAACTTTTGCTATGGTGTTTATTTACAACAAAAAGACTCAATTCTGTCATCTGAAAAATATTTTGTTGAGGAATTAAAACTATCTAATTATTATCAGTCAAATTTTTACTTGGCAAGGATAGCCATAAAAAAAAATGATTTAAATGCTGCATGCGATTTTTTAAATAGCTATCTAAAAAACAATCCACATTTTGAAATAGAAAAAAACTGTTCATTAATAATAGACACAACATTGTTACAACCTAAAAAAATGCCAGAAAAAATATCAAAACTTAAAGAACTAAACAATCCTTTTATAGACAATATTTTAATGCAATTAGGACTTTAGTACTTTTTTAATACTTCAAAATCAAAGTTGTAGATACTATCATTATAAATATATTATAATAATGAGCAAATAAAAATATTTTAAGAAAAAAATTATTAAATTTGACAATAGCATAATATTATTGCACTGTGAGTAAAAACAAAAAAACAAATAACCCAAACAATAAACTTGTAGCAAATGCTGCAAGTAATAGTAATGCTATAAAAAACACAACTACAATAACTGCAAATAAAGATACGCTTATAGTAAATAAGCCCATATTATGGTTAATTGCAGCTACATTAATAGTATATGTTCCTGTAATTTATTTTAAGTTTACAGAATTAGATGATTCTATATTTATAAAAGAATTTCACGAGTACTATCAAGATATTTCAAATTTTTTCACCTCATTTCATAGAGGCTTATTTGATGCAGTTAAAGACCCTTATTACCGTCCTCTTTTTTTAAATTCTATGTTGCTTAATTACCAATTATTTCATGAAAATATTGAAGGTTATCATTTTATAAATATTTTATTTCACATAACATCTGTTATATTACTCTATAAATTATTTATTAAACTTGACCAAACACCCTTAAATTCTTTTATTCTAACTTTAATTTTTGCTGTGCATCCTGTACTTTGCCAAGCCGTTGCATGGATACCCGGTAGAAACGATACTTTATTAGCCATTTTTACGCTTTCATTTCTAATATTCTCTATCAATTTTACTAAAACAGGAAAAATTCACCACTTATTGCTTTCCATTTTATTTCTTCTGCTTGCCTTCTTTACAAAAGAAACGGCAATTTTTGCAGCTCCTGTAGCATTAACAATGCTTGTTTTAATGCTAAAAAATAAAATTTACAATATAAAAATACTTATACAAATGGTATTATGGGCAGGCTGCTTGGGAGTTTGGTATTATGCACGCTCACAAGCTACAATTGCCACAACTGCAATTGTACCCGGGCAATTAGCAATAGACTTCTTCAACAGATTACCTGTAATTATACAGTATATAGGTAAAATTTTCTTGCCATTTAATTTAAGCGTTTTTCCTACCCAAGAAGATACCACCTATTTATTTGGTATTATAGCTACAATATTACTGATTGTATCTATAATATATTATAAAAAAAGAAACTGGAGAATACTATTAAGTGGTTTAATTGTTTTCTTCTTTTTCTTGACACCTGCATTACTTGTTCCAAATCATTTAAACGATCAAACTTTTGAACATCGTTTATATCTTCCCATTATTGGAATTTTAATACTATTACCGCAAACATGTCTATTAAATACTCCAAGAGGCGATTGGCAGCTAATGCTTTATGGAATTACCGGCTGTGTAATATTGGGTATTCTAAACTATATACATCAAAGAAACTTTGCTGACCCACAATCATTTTGGAGACAAGCCGTTCAAACATCTCCTAATTGTGCTTATGCTAATATGATGCTCGCCGAAAGAGATGATAATATGGACGAATCAGTAACTTTATTCAAAAAGGCATATCATTTAAATCCCAAAGAAAAATATATAAATTTTTATTATGCTGAAATGCTAATAAAGACAAATAATAAAGATTCGTTGGCTGCAGCAGAAAAATATTTATTGGCAGAAAGAAATATATCTAATTACATTAAATGTTATTTTTATTTGGCACAAATAGCTGTAATGAAGAATGATTTCCCAAATGCAATCAGTTATCTTAAAACTTTTCTTAAAACAGTGCCTGAAACTTCAGATGAAGGCAAAGAGGCGAACAATAATTTAATGATAATATATTATAATACACATCAAACAAACGAATTGATATTACAAATAAATCACATGAAACAACTTAATATTCCTGTACCCATAGAAATATTAAAAAACATACCACAAAAATAGAGTCCATTATCGTTTTCAAAAATAGTTAAACTACCGGTTTGAAATAATTTTCAATATCTGTTTATTTTATTTAATTGTAAAAAGCATTCGAAAATGTATCTTTAACCAATAAAAATTAATACATTAATTATTTGAAAGATAATTCTGAAATAATTTTAGGCATAGACCCGGGTACGATTGTAATGGGATACGGAATAATATCTGCAAGTAAAAGTAAAATTTCATTAGTAGAAATGGGTGTGCTACAATTGTCTAAGTATGAAGACCACGCTCAAAGGCTTCATTTAATATTTAAAAAAATGGAAAGTTTACTGTCAATACACAATCCTTCTGCGGTTGCTATTGAGGCTCCGTTTTTTGGTAAAAACGTGCAGAGTATGTTAAAGCTTGGCAGGGCACAAGGTGTAGCAATTGCTGCCGCAATGATGAAAGGATTGCACCCTACAGAATATGCACCGCGTAAAATTAAACAATCTATTACAGGCAGGGGTGCAGCTACAAAAGAGCAGGTATGGTCTATACTCCAACATATATTAAAAATAGAAGAACAGGATGTTCGTTTTTATGATGCAACAGATGCAGTAGCTGTTGCTCTATGTCATTATTATCAAAATTCTAATGCGATACTTAGTATTGCAAAAGAACCGGTTATTAAAATGAAAAGTAAAAAAACTACCTCATGGGATGCATTTTTAACACAAAATCCGCAACGTGTTAAGAAATAAGCTCCCAAATGTCAAAAAAATACTTATTTTTGTAAAAATTATTCAATAATATTTCTATAATAATAAAAGAAGTATTAAATTAGCACTTTAAAATTTTTTAACTATACAGTTTACTAATTATGTCGCAGACGAAAATTAAAATATTGTTGGTAGAAGACGACCCAATTTTAGGGTACGTTGTAAAAGACTTTTTGCAGAAGCATGATTATGAGGTTACTCACACAACAGATAGTGACCTTGCTTGGCAATTATTCATGAAAAACATCTATGACCTTTGTCTTATTGATGTATTGCTTCCCGGCAAAAAAGATGGCTTGGAATTAGCAAATAATATACGCAAAAAGAACGAACAAATTCCAATTATTTTAGTTACGTCTAAAACTATGGACAGTGACAAAATTATTGGGTTTGAAAGTGGTGCCGATGATTATGTTACTAAGCCGTATAATATGCAAGAATTATTGCACAGAATACAGGTCTTTATCAGGCGTACAAGAAAACAAGAAGTATCACAAGATGTTTTCTTTAAAATTGGCGAACTTGATTTTGATTTCAACAACTTGACATTAAAAAATGATACAGTTGAATATCAATTAACACAGCGTGAAGCAGAATTAATAAGATATTTGTGTTTAAATGCCAATCGCATCTTAAAAAGAGATGAAATATTACTTAATGTTTGGGGTAAAGACGATTACTTTTTAGGTAGAAGTATGGATGTTTTTATAACTAAAGTAAGAAAATACTTAAAAGCACAAACATCTGCAAAATTACAAACAATACATGGTATAGGTTTCAGATTTAATTATTTTCCACCTGCACCTGCTGCTTAGTTTTGTTTCAAATAGTAGTTCTAATAAAAAAGGTTTCAAGCAAATAACTTGAAACCTTTTTTGTTTAAATTGAATTTCTTTTTTTATTCTCCAATTATTACTTTTTCGCTTGCAATTTCTTCATTTATTGCAGCAGTTATTATATAGATGCCGGCCGGCTCGTATAAATTTATTAACATCGGTTTATTAGTAGCCATTATAAAATCTTTGATTTTTTTACCGGTCATTGTACTTATTACAATATGTGTATTTGTTTCGATTGGTGTCAATATATTTATTGAGAATGTTTTGTTTGATGTAGGATTTGGAGAAATTGTCATACTTATTTTGGAAACATTTAGTGGATTCACATATACGTTTTCACCCAAATATCTAATACGATTATTATTAAAATCAGCAAAATAAAGAAACCCCTTACCACCAATACAAACACCTGTAGGGTAATTTATTTTTGCCATAAGTGCATTTCCATTATCTCCCGAAAAACCGGTTAAACCGTTACCTACAACAGTTATCATAGTACCATTAGCATTTATTCTTCTTATTACGTTATTATGCCAATCTGCAAAATAAACATTACGATTAGAATCTACAGCTACATCGTAAGGACTATATATTTTTGCTGCCGTTGCAGGTCCGTTATCACCTGTGTAACCATAAGAACCTGTGCCACCAATAGTATGTATAATACCTAAAGTATCTACTTTGCGAATAATAATATTGCCATTATCTGCAATATATAAATTACCCAAATTATCAATATCAATACCATAAGGGTACTGTACTCTGCCCGCAGTTGCCGGCATTCCGTCATTTATAGGGTATGGAACACCGTCTCCAACAACTGTAGTAACTATCCCAAATGTATCCACTTTACGAATGCGGTTATTTGATGCATCGGCAATAAATACATTACCTTTTTTATCAACCGCAATACCCCATGGACCATTAAACATTGCTGCAGTAGCTGGACCATTGTCGCCGTAAAACCCGGGTATTGTATCACCTCTGCCTGCAACCGGATAAATAATACCGTCTAAACCAATTTTTCGAACACAATTTTTTGCAAAATCAGAAAAATAAACTATCCCCGATTTATCAACTGCAATAGAACGTGGTCCTAATATTTTAGCTGCAGTTGCCGGTCCTCCATTTCCTGAAAAGCCACTTATTCCTGTTCCTGCTATGGTAGATATGATACCGAATGTATCTATTTTACGAATTCGAAAATTTCCGTAATCTGCAATATAAACAGTTCCCCATCTATCTACAGCAACATCGTAAGGCGAATTTATTTCAGCTCCGGATGCTGTTACTCCATCTGAAACATAACCGGGCGTTCCGTTACCAGTAAGTGTATTAATTATTTGTGCTTTCAGATTTAGAGAAGCAGAAAGTAAAATCAAACAAAAAGCTATAAATAAATTCTTTTTCATCTTGCGAAATTAAAGAATTTATTTTATTTTTTATAATTTTCAGGATTAGATTATTATTTAATAAAACCTGAATTGTTTAATTATACATATTTAATTGTGTTTAAAAATTTTTTTATAAAAGACATAACACAAATTACAAGCTCGCCAACAAGACTTTTATTATATTTGCCCACTTTAGATTCTTATGCTTCATAAAATAAGCAAAATAATAATTAACAAGAAAAACCACAAACATTTTGAAGTATCGTAATGCAATAATATTAGTATTAGTGATTATAATTATAGACCAATGGTTAAAAATATTTATAAAAACACATTTTGCAAATGGAGATGAATTGAATGTAGCCGGTGGCTGGTTTAATATTCATTTTATTGAAAATGAAGGTATGGCTTATGGACTAAAAATAATGAATTCGGAATTTGGTAAAATACTATTAACTACATTTAGATTAGGTGCTGTTATTTTCGGATTCTTTCTTCTTAAAAACTTAGTAAAACGCCAATATGGCAAATTAATAATAATTTGTGGTTCGCTTATTTTAGCCGGTGCATTAGGCAATTTGTTAGATAGCCTATTCTATGGTTTAATATTTACAGACAGTATTGAAAAAAACTGTGGTTTTACAAATGTTTACAATAATTTAGATACAATAATTAATCATAATAATAATTCCGTAGCAATTGCTCATTTTACAAAAATAGGTTCTGGTTATGGTAAATTTATGCAAGGTAAGGTTGTTGATATGCTCTATTTCCCGTTACATACGTTCCACAATTTACCCTCATGGTTTCCTTTTAGAGATGAGCGAAATGATTTTACTTTCTTTAATGCTATTTTCAATGTTGCCGATGCTGCAATTTCAGTTGGGGTAATGATGTTAATTTTTAGACTATACATTATGAGTTTTTTCACACAGCTTAAAGTGAAAGAAAATTCTAAAAGTGAAAATAATGATGCTGTATGAGTGAAGAATTAATACCTATTTCGCTTTGGATAGCCGGAAGAAGCTATCGGATAAGAATAAATCCTGAAGAAGAGACCGCCGTAAAAAAAGCCGTAAAAGTTGCCGATGATAAAATTGCAGAAATGAGGACACATTATGCCGGCAAAGACGATCAAGATTTTATTGCCATGTGCTTATTAATGTATGCCCTTGATAGCGTTACCAATGCTATGAATGACCCTGTAATTATTGATGAACTTGAAGGATTATGTAATAAAATAGACAATGTAATTACAGATTGACCTTTTATTACATAAAGACGTTCACAATAATTATAATCTTTCTATAATACCTGCGATACCTTGCCCACCACCAATACATGCAGAAACAATACCGTATTTTTTATCTAATCTTCTTAAATCATTTAATAGCTGTATAGTTAATTTTGCACCTGTACATCCTAAAGGATGACCGAGAGATATTGCTCCACCATTGATATTTACCTTTTCTGTATTTAAACTCAATTCCTTTATTACAGCAAGTGATTGCGATGCAAATGCTTCATTTAATTCAATTAGGTCAATATCGTTTAAGGTTAAACCTGCTTGTTTTAAAGCTTTTGGTATTGCAACCATTGGTCCAATGCCCATAACACGTGGATCTACACCAACACTTGTGCAAGTTAGTAATCTACCAATGGGTGTTATACCTAATTGTTGCATTAATTGTTGGCTCATTACAATTGTAAATGCGGCTCCATCAGAAGTTTGAGATGAATTACCCGCTGTTACTGAGCCTCCTTGCGCAAACACAGGTGGTAATTTAGCTAATACCTCCAAAGATGTATCTGCACGCGGCCCTTCATCAGTATCAACAATTATTTCTTTAATAACCTTCTTGTTTTTTTCATTTAAAGTTACTTCAGTAACTTTTATGGGTAGAATCCCATTTTTAAAATAACCATTCTCTATAGCATTTATAGCTCTCTTATGCGATTGTAATGCAAAAGCATCTTGCTCTACTCTACTAATTTTATAATCATTCGCAACTTGTTCTGCTGTTAGCCCCATACTAAGATAATAATCACCTTGCAATTGGGCAATAGTATAATTTGGCATTGTACGCCAACCGGCTGTAGGTACTAAACTCATATTTTCTGTACCGCCCGCTATTATGCAATGCGCCATACCCATTTGTATTTTGGCAGTAGCTATTGCTATTGCTTCCAAACCGGAACCGCAATAACGATTTACGGTTACACCTGCTGCATTTTCACCAATGGCTTTATTGGCAATTATCCTCCCTATTTGTAAACCTTGCTCTGCTTCCGGCACTGCATTCCCTACTATAACATCATCAATTAAATTAGCGTCTATTTGAGGCATACTCGCCATTAAACCTTTTATAACATCTACGGCAAGGTCATCTGGTCTGTAAAAACGAAAAAAACCACGTTTTGATTTTCCAACCGCTGTACGAAATCCGGCAACTATATAGGCTGTTTGCATACGTAAAAATAAAAATTATTAACAATAAAATAAACATAATAAATAATATAAATAAAAACAATTTGTCTGTTTTAATTCATACTAAATTCAGGATTTAAAGTTAAGTAATTTTATAAAGAATAGTAAGTAATAAAACAATATTTTATATTTCAGCTCAATAAAAAATAATAACTGAAATAGATAAACATTATCATATATAAATATTTACAAATATTAAATTTTAGAATTATTTTTTATATACTAATTTGTTTATAAAAAATTCTTTCTTTTTGGAAAAAAAAGTTTTGAGTAAAATGTAAAACAATATTCACAATATATATAAATACAAAATTGGAGAGAACAAATTAATGCTCCCTCCAAACATGTAATATTATAAAATAAACTAAGTATGTATTTGTTTTTTCTCTTTAATGCGTGCCGATTTTCCTTGACGTTCGCGTAAATAGAACAATTTGGCACGGCGCACACGACCTGATTTATTCAAAACAATTGAATCAATATTAGGAGAAAATAATGGGAATAAACGTTCTACACCTACTCCGTCAGAAATTTTACGCACTGTAAAAGTCTGTGTGCATCCACTACCTTGGCGTTTTAAAACATCACCTTTAAACGACTGAATACGTTCTTTACTACCTTCAATAATTTTATAATTAACAGTAATGTTATCACCAGCCTTAAACTTCGGATATTCTTTCTTAACCGTCATTTGCTCGTGTACAAAAGCTACAGCATTCATAATCTTTATTTTTTGGGACTGCAAAGGTAATACAAAAAATAGTATTTCAGAAAAATATTTTAGAAATATTCTAAATTCCTAACAAAAGTATAAATAATGAAAAGAAAAAATATTTATGACTTGTTAAACTAACAAAAATAAGTAATTTTACCTTTTTTATGTTATTTTATCAAAATTTAAAATTCAGCACGATTTTTGCTGTAATTATTTTGAAAGTAAATTAAACAATGCAGCAACAAATAAGAATAAATATACCTTTAGATCGAAGTACTGGAGTTACAAATCCACCATCTGAGATTAGCGAAATCAGAGAGATGTTCTATGATATGAACCATCGTTATATTGTTTGCGAACCATCTCCTTATTATTACAAAACAAAACGCATAATGGATATTACAATATCTTCAATATTCATTTTATTCGTAATGTCATGGCTATTTCCAATTATTGCAATATTAATTAAACTTTCATCTAAAGGTTCCGTTTTCTTTATTCAAAAAAGAACCGGCTTTAAAGGTATAGAATTTAATTGTCTTAAATTTAGAACCATGTATGTAAATAAAGATGCTGACATTAAACAAGCCAGCGTTGATGATAAACGTATTACTCCTATCGGAAAATTTTTAAGATTAACTCATATTGATGAAACGCCTCAATTTTTTAATGTATTATTTGGCGATATGAGCATTGTAGGTCCCAGACCACACATGATATATCATACACACTATTATTCTCAGTTTATTACTTATTATAATTTACGTCATGAAGCACAACCCGGAATGACCGGAATGGCACAAATAAAAGGATATATAGGCGAAATAAATGCTGAAAGAGAAATACGCAAAAGAGTGCAGTGGGATATTTATTATATGAAAAACAGAACAATTTGGCTAGACATAAAAATATTATTTAATACAGCAATGGCAGTCTTCTCTAAATGTTTACATCCATTTTCTACAAAAAAAGAAAATTAGAATAAAAACATATAACTTTGCAATTGATACTATTTTGTATCTTTAATACATAAATTTTAATTTTATGTCCCTTATCATAACTGCTACAGATTTCTCAAAAGTTGCAAATAATGCTGTTCATTATGCTTGCGAACTAGCAAAAATAAATAAATCAGATATTATAGTATTTCATTCATACTACTTACCTATTTATTTTAATGATTTGACTATTCCTCCTATGCCCTATAATATTGTAGAAGACATGGCAAAGGAAAATATGAATAAACTTATTACAAAACTTACAAATGAATATCCTGAATTAAAAATTAAAGTAGAAATTCTTTATGGTGATATTATTGAAAGCTTGAATGAATTATTGCAAAAAGAAAATACACCTTGGATAATAGTATTAGGTAATCATAATGCTGAAGAAAATATAGATTGGTTAGACAGTACCCTGATTCAAGCTTTCAGAAATCTAAAAAATCCTGTTTTGGCAATTCCTTCTGAAGCTAAATACAAAAAAGTAAATAAATTATGTTTTGCATTCGATAATAAACATGAAGGAAATGATACTGCATTTGCCCAAATAAATGAAATAGCTAAGAAATTAAATGCGGAGCTTCATATAGTCTTTTCAGAAACAGATGTATTAAATAGGGATAATCAACCGGATTTTGACCCTAAAATAAAATTAATTTTAGAACAATCAAATCCACATTTCCATATATTTTATGATGGAAATATTGAAGATACTTTATTAGACTTTTTAAAAAATAAAGAAATTGACTGGGTTGTCATTATGCCACGTAAACATTCATTTTTAGAAAGTCTTTTTCACAAAAGTCATACAAAATCATTATCTAAAATAATTCATATTCCTATTCTTGCAGTTCATGAGGATATATAATAGATTTAAAAGCACAAAACAATATTATTATATATTTTGTATTTTTAAATTATACGTATGATTTAATTCTATATTATTTTCTTCTGCTAACTCAATATTTGTAAAATCAGAAAGATGAATTCCTCCTGTTTTACGAATAACAGTTGTATGTTCAAAATGTGCAGAAGGCTTTAGGTCTTCAGTCTTTACAGTCCAGCCATCTTTTTCTGTAAATACTTCTTTTACGCCCATATTAATCATTGGTTCAATAGCAATAACCATACCTTCCTTTAATTTCTTACCATCACCACGTCTTCCATAATTTGGTATATTGGGGTCTTCATGCAATTGCCTGCCTACACCATGTCCTACAAGTTCACGAACAACACCATAACCATTAATTTTATTTGTATAATGCTCTATAGCATAAGATATATCCCCCACTCTATTATTATCTTTTGCTTGTGCAATACCTAAATAAAGAGATTCTTTTGTTATACGCATTAATTTTAAGGTGTCTTCTTTTACATTGCCAATAGCAAAAGTATAAGCAGAGTCTCCATGAAAACCATTCATATAAACACCGCAATCTATAGAAACAATATCACCGTCTTTTAACAAATAATTGCTTGGAAAACCATGTACAACAACCTCATTAACAGAAATGCATAATGAAAATGGAAAGCCATGGTAACCTTTAAAAGAAGGCACACCCTTATTATCTCTAATAAATGCATCAGCCATTTTATCAATAGAAAGGGTAGCTATACCGGGTTTCAGCATTTTTGCTACTTCTGTAAGTGTAGCAGAAACCATCAAAGCACTTTGTTTTATAAGTTCAATCTCCTCTTTATTTCTAATATGAATCATTTTATAATTTCTAATAAAATTTAAAAAATAACAAAAGTGTTATAAACACTAATTCCCCCGTAAATATCGGAGGAATTAGTTTTTAATATACTATATAAATATTTATTACTCCTATGCTTAATTTTATTAAGCTGTAATTGTTTTAGCAGGATTAGTAATTGTTCTACCTGTTATACGACCGGTCTTCATCAAACCATCATAATGGTTCATTAATAAATAACTTTCAACTTGCTGTAAGGTATCTAATATTACTCCTACACCAATTAACATTGATGTACCACCAAAGAATGAAGCAAATCCACTTGTAACCCCAAACAATTGTGCAATACTTGGTAAAATACCTGCCATTGCTAGAAAGAACGCGCCTGGTAATGTAATTCTATCCATAATTGTAGCTATATAATTAGCTGTAGGCTCTCCTGGCTTTACACCTGGTATAAAACTATTATTTCGTTTTAAATTATCAGCCATTTCAGTAGGATTAAAAATTAATGCAGTATAGAAATAGGTAAACGCTATTACCATAACCGAATAGATTAAATTATATACCCATGAACGTGGATTGGTTAATTCGCCTATAAAATTAGATACATTTTGATTACTATTAAACCCTGTAAATATAGTAGGAATAAACATCATAGCTTGTGCAAAAATAATTGGCATTACACCAGCAGAATTAACTTTTAATGGAATAAAATCTCTACTACCACTAGCTTCTTTAGCTGCATTTGTACTACCAATAATTCTACGTGCATAATTTAACGGTATTTTACGTACCCCTTGGGTAAGTAATATTAAACCAATAATTACTGCTACAAATATGGCTACTTCAATAAGCAAAATAAGTAAACCACCAGCACCTTGTGAATTTTTAAATTTAAATTCTTCTGAAAAAGACTGGGGTAAACGTGCTAATATACCAACCATTATTATTAGTGAAGTACCATTGCCTATTCCTCTATCTGTAATTTTTTCGCCCATCCACATTACAAATAATGTTCCACCGGTTAATACAATTACTGTAGTTAACCAAAATAAAAACGGACTAAAATCTTGTGAGATGGCTCTGGCAAAGGCAGGAGAATGTAAATATGCAACATAAGCACTTGCTTGGAAAGCTGTAACAATTACAGTTAAATAGCGTGTGTATTGCGTAATTTTACGACGACCACTGTCTTCTCTTTGCATTTTTGCAACTTGTGGTATAACAATACCCGCTAATTGCATAAAGATAGATGCAGAAATATAAGGCATTACACCTAACGCAAAAATAGAAGCTTTGCTAAAAGCCCCCCCAGCAAACATATTTAATATTCCTAATAATCCTGTAGGTCCATTATTTTTTCCTAACTCGGAAGGTATAATACCCGGTAATACAATATATGCGCCAATACGATACACTAATACAAGAATAATAGTGTATAAAATACGATTGCGAAGCTCATCAATGCTCCATATATTCTTTAACTTTTCAATAAATTTCTTCACAGGAACTGTTATTAATCAAGAATGAAATGCGAATTAACGATAAAAAGCACATTTTACCAAAAAGAAAATAATTTTTATTAAACAAGGTCTATAGTAGAGCCTGCTTTTAGTATTGCCTCTTTAGCTTTTGCACTAGCAGCATTTACTTTAAAAGATATTTTAGAACTAAATTCTCCAACTGCAAGAATTTTTACAAGATCAGTTCTATTAATTAAACCATTCATGTAAAGTATATCAGGTGTAAATTCAGTTAATCCATATTTTTCAACCAACAAATCTATTTGACTAAGATTAAATACTTTATAAGATACTCTAAAAGGATTTTTAAATCCTCTTTTAGGCATTCTACGTTGTATTGGCATCTGCCCTCCCTCATGTCCTTTTTTAGATTGGTAACCTGTATCAGCCTGCTGACCTTTGTTACCTCTTGTAGCGGTGCCTCCATGTCCGCTACCTTCACCACGACCTATTCTTTTTGGTTTTTTAACAGCACCTGTAGCAGGTGTAAGATTGTGTAGTTGCATTTTATTACAATTTTTGAACTTGCGCGGAATGTATAACCGCTCGCAAATTATATAAAAAAAATTTAAAACTATTAAAAAATTATAATGCAGCTTTTATTACAGTATAACCTTTATTGGTATTCTTTTCAATTTCGTAGTTGTCAGAAACATTTTCCACAGTAACCAAGTGATGTACAGTTTTTACCATACCTTTTATTTGAGGAGTTTCTTCAACAACTACACTGGCTAATACATTACGCAAGCCTAATGCTCTTAGCGTACGTTTTTGCCTTTCCATACGGTCAATACCGCTTTT
>CAIWXG010000235.1 GCA_903916555.1 uncultured Bacteroidota bacterium | reverse complement strand
GTAAAATTACCGGTGATTTTACAATTACATTCAGGGATAAAAATATTACCTTGACACCTAACAAAGAATTTAGTTTAAATAATTTGAACTTAATTGAATACCCAAGAAGCCCCAAACAAAGCCACAAACGTGGTAGAGATAACATAAAAATAGGAAGAGAACATTTGTTTCTACCCATTTTTGATGCAAGTTATTTTGGTATCGGAGGTATTACACTAATGGCACTTAAAATTATTCCTGCTGGGTTAGCATGTTTAGCAATTACCCCTATATATATTAATAGTGCAAGTATTAAAGCTACTAATATGCACATGAATAAGGTGTCTTACAGTATTACATTAACCAAACCGGACGGCAGAAAGTATAATGGTAAAATTGCATTTTTTAAAGTGCATAAAAAATGTTCAACATTAGATGTTGGTTCGGAATATCATATATCCTTATCAGACGAAAGATTAGATAAATTAGATAAAGGTATTTATACAGATATTGCAGAATACGAATACTGTAGCAAACACAATAGAGTAACTTGGGTTATGTGGGATATTACGAAAGCTAACTAAGCTATAAATATGCAAAAAATATTAAAGATTGCTACATGCATCTATTTATTGTGTTTTTGCCATTTTGCTTTTGGTCAGGGGCATCCTCTTATTCGTTATGCTGATTATTCAAATGATTTGCAGATAAAACGCTTATACGATTCTTTAAGAGCACCAATTGTTATATGCAAAAATACAGTGTGGATTATGAACCCTGAGTGTAAAGCTTACGGGAGCAGTAACAGAAATATAGGTTGGGATGCCAATAGCGGCAAACATATTTCGATAGGTGAATCTAGAAATATAGGTTGGGATGCCAATAGTGATGGAACACATGTATCAATAGGCAATTCAAGAAACATAGGATGGGATGCTAACAGTGGCAAACATATTGCAATTGGTGAGTCCAGAAACATTGGTTGGGATGCGAATAGTGGTAGTATTTCAATAAGTGATTCTAGAAATATAGGCTGGGATGCAAATAGCGGTACACATGTTGCATTAGGTGAATCAAGAAACATTGGTTGGGACGCAAATAGTGGTACATATATAGCAAAAGGTGAATCTAGAAATATCGGTTGGGATGCTAATACGGATGGCTTCTTATTTACCTGCCATTTAAATAGCCGTGGCACTTTGCTAATTAATGTTTTTAACAATAAGCATAAAGAGCAATACAGAGTTTTCGATGGTATTAAATACCACACTGTAAGAAAAAGTAAATACAAAGTAAGAGCTAGTTAAGAAACAGGTTTCAATAAATTTTTCTAATTTCAGCAATGATTGAATACCTTTAACCTGAAATATGAAGCAGTTGTTTTTTAATCTTAGTCTTTCATTCCGTTCTATTAGCAATAATTTATTGCGGTCTATACTTACTATTGCTATAATAGCAATTGGTATTATGGCTTTGGTAGGCATTTTGACTTCTGTTGATGCCATGAAACAAAGTGTTTTAACTAATTTCAGTAGGTTAGGAGCAAATTCTTTTCAGATTACAAGCGATATTGTAAAGAAAAAGAAGATGAAGGATGGTATAAAAATAAGTACCGAAGAGGGCAAAGAAATTTCTTACGAAGAAGCTAAAAATTTTAAAGAACGTTACAATTTCCCTGCCAAAGTAGCTATTATTGTTCGTTGTGGCAGTGGTACATCTACTGTACATTACGGTTCGGAAAAAACAAACCCAAATGTTAGAGTGCGAGGCATAGATGGTGAATACCTTCCGGTTACAGATACAAAACTGGAAGAAGGTCGTAATTTTTCTGCGTCCGAACTGCAAACTGTTAGTTTTACTTGTCTTTTGGGCAGTGATGTAGCAAAAAAGCTATTTAAGAAAAATAAAAAATCTGCAATAGACCAAATTGTTTCTGTGGGCGATGTTAAATGTCGTGTTATTGGTATTATGGAAGCAAAGGGTGGAAGCATGAATATGAATGGCGACAATGTGGTAATGATTCCTATAAATACTGCAAGGTCGTTGTATGGCAACAACAATAGTTATTTGCTTACTGTTGCTGCTACCGACATTAACTTAAAGAATATTGCAGGCGAAGAGGCAGAAGGCTTATTTAGAGTTATCAGGAAATTACCATTAGGCACAGATAACAATTTTTCTATAGTGCAGAATAATGAATTAGTTACAAATGCACTCAATGTTATTGGGGTAATACAATTAGCAACAGTAATTATAGCTATCATTACACTATTGGGTTCTATGGTTGGGTTAATGAATATTATGCTGGTATCTGTATCAGAACGTACACGCGAAATAGGTGTGAGCAAAGCTTTAGGTGCAAGGTCATCAACTATTAAACAACAATTTCTTACAGAGTCTATCATGATAAGTATGATGGGTGGAGTTGTAGGTGTTATTTTAGGTATTCTTCTCGGTAACCTTGTGGGTTTATTTTTAAATTCCGGTTTCATAATACCCTGGTTATGGATTACAGTAGGTGTTAGTATATGCGCTATTGTTGGTGTGCTGTCGGGTATTTACCCTGCAATAAAGGCTTCTAAGCTTAATCCTATTGCTGCTCTTAGGTATGAATAATATTTTATTTATATTTTAATATTTTGGAATTTTATAGATAAATTTTATACATCCCAATGATATTCGAAATTAATAATATATTTAAATTGTTATTGGAATAATTCTTTTCTAAGTACTTCAATAGGCTTATAATAGTTCGTAATTGCCGGCATCTACTTTACTGAATACTTTTTAGCTAAATAAGAATAGTATTAATTTTTATATAATACAACTAATGAAATCAAGTATTTATATCCTATGCCGTTTATTAAATTTACCTTTGGTATTTTAATCAATATTACCAATTATTAATTTTATGGCACAAGCTGTAACAGCTACACTTCATCCTATAGATTCCGAAAATTATATTTTTCAAAAAGCTGTGGAGTTTGTTAAAAATACTGATGAAAATCTTTTTTTAACAGGTAAGGCAGGTACCGGTAAAACAACTTTTTTAAAATACATACGTGCCAATACTTCTAAAAAATGTGCGGTAGTAGCACCTACCGGTGTTGCCGCTATGAATGCCGGTGGCGAAACAATACATTCTTTTCTACAAGTACCATTTGGTCCCTTTATTCCGGGCAATGCCGGTGGTTTTGGCATGCAAGGTATTGCAATAGATAAACACTCCTTATTGGCTAAGTTGCGACTTAAAGACAACAAGGTAAAACTGATACAGAAACTAGAACTATTGATTATTGATGAAATAAGTATGGTTCGCTGCGATTTGTTAGATGCAATAGACCTTATACTTAGACATATATGCAAAAAATGGGCAGAACCATTTGGAGGTAAACAAGTTGTTTTTATTGGCGATATGTATCAATTGCCACCTGTAGCTACGCAAGAAGACTGGGAAATAATTAGTAAATATTATCCCAGTCCTTATTTTTTTGATTCTAAAGTATTGCAGCAAAAACCACCTCTCTATATTGAATTAAAAAAGATTTACAGGCAAAAAGACCCCGTCTTTATTGATATTCTAAATAATATTAGAAATGGTGATGTGCCACAGCATAATATTGATACTTTAAATAGCCAATATAATCCGGAATTTAAACAAGAGGATGGATATATATTGCTTACTACACATAACCGTATTGCTGATACTATAAATCAGGAAGCATTAAATAAGTTGCACAAGCCCATTCATGTTTTTGATGCTGTTGTGAAACAGGAATTTAATCCTAAAAATTATCCTACCGATTTACAACTTAAATTAAAAGAAGGCGCACAAGTAATGTTTGTAAAAAATGATTTGCAAACACCACGTAGATATTATAATGGTAAGATTGCCAAAGTGCTTACTATTAATGATGCAGGTATAAAAGTAAAGTTTACAGATAACGAAAAAGAAGAACCTTTACTTATAGACCTGGAAGTATGGAAAAATGTACGTTATACACTCAATCCCAAAGAAGAAATACAAGAGGAAGAAATTGGTTCGTTTACACAATACCCAATAAGGTTGGCATGGGCTATTACCGTACATAAAAGCCAAGGCTTAACGCTTGACAAAGCAATTGTAGATTTAAATCAAGCGTTTGCTTCCGGGCAAGTATATGTGGCATTAAGCCGTTGCACAACAATGAGTGGTTTAGTACTAAAAAGTAAGATTACCCAAAACAGTGTTTTTGTAGATGAACGAATAATAGCTTTTGCCGAAAATGAAAACGATGAAAACGAACTGGATGAAATTTTAGTGAAAAGTACCCGTATGGCTAATGTAAGGTTACTTTGTACGATTTTTTCTTTTCAGGAATTGATTTACGATTTAGAACAAATTATTAAAAAAACAAATAAACTAAAAACAGGTCCGGTTGAAAACACACTTACATTAGGCGAAAAACTATTGTTTACACTTAATAATGCACAAGAGCATGCCTTCAATTTTCAAAAGCAACTTAACTATCTATCATCCATTTTTGATGATGAAAAACTTACTGAAAGAAAAAAGTCAGCTATAATTTATTTTACAGATAAAGTAATACAAGTATGTTTAGATGATGTAAAAGCACATGTATTGCTATTGGCAACATTGTCAAATAAAGCTAAACACGAAAAATACTGGAAAGAAGTTACTTCTATCCTACAAATAAAAATGAATGATTTAAAAAGCTTAAAATAAAATAATTCAATCTATTTTATCTTGTTTCGCAGGGCACAGATTGAAGATATTCTACGTAAGTATTTAAAGCGGTAAGCAAAGCAGTTACAGCTTGTTCGTAATTGTCTCTTTTTACTTGCTCGTCTTTAGAATGAGAACGTATTTTATACTTAGCTTCTTTAAAAACTTTTAAATAAGGCTGCCATTCATCACTATCTATGTTGGCTAAGCCATAAACCATTGTATCTATTAGATATAAGAGTAAAGTAGTCTGTTCGCCGGTATAATTATATTCTTTTGTTTTTAATTTGGCAATAAAATTATTTGCTTTGCCCATTAATAATAATCTTCTCGATTCATACATTCGGTAAATATACAAAATTAGTAACACACTAAGTAAATAATATTAGTTCTTATATGTATAGTGCAATATTTCAATGTTTCTAAAGCAAAAATGAAAACCAAATTTATTGTGTCCAGATTTTCCAAGCAGCATCAGCCTGTAACAACAACATTTCGTAACCGTTTTTTATTATTGCATTACATTGTTTACCTTTAGCTAAAAAGGTAGTTATTTCCGGTTTATAAATTAGGTCGTATAATAAATGATTATTGCCTATTACATTATATGGAATTGCCGGAAAACTATCTACATCAGGGTACATACCTAATGGGGTAGTATTTATAATTAGTAGATGCTCGTTAATTATATTTTCAGTTAATTCTTCATAATTGATAGTTTCAATTTCTTTATTTTGAAAGGTTTTGTTTTTATTTCTGCTTACAGTAGTAATTGCTATGCCTAATTTATTAAGTACAAACTTTACTGCTTTTGCAGCACCGCCATTACCTAAAACAAGTGCTTTGTTATGCTGCGCTTTTAAAAGTGGTTTCAGGCTTAGCTCAAATCCTATAACATCGGTATTATAACCTGTTGTTTTTCCATTTTTTATTTTTATGCAATTTACAGCACCTATTTTGGCTGCATTGGCACCTATTGTATCAAGATATTTAATTACCGTTTCTTTGTAGGGTATAGTTACACTTAATCCTTTTAGGTTAGGGTTATTTTTTATTAATTGTGGAAATTCTTCAATATTAATTATTGGATTGGCTTTGTATATAGCATCAATATTTTCGGTTGCGAACTTATTATTAAAATAAGTAGGAGAAAAAGTAGTTTTTAATGGGAAACCAATAATACCATATTCATCTTGCATATAAAATAATTTTCAGAAACGCTATAATTAATAAAAAACTGTCTTTAACATTTACGTAAAAACGTTTTCATGCTAAAGACAGTTTAAAGTAAATTGCAGTTAAAATATAAATTAACTATTTTTATTTAGAAAAAGATGAAACGTATCACCTCTTAAGCCTACTCTCATAGATTCTAAAGGTATTACTTCTGTAGGTGCCAAATTACCCAAATTTACATTTGCCCCTAAAAGTTCTAGAAAATAAACTTGCTGTGCTTTTTGGGGTGCTTCCCATATTATTTTTTCATAAGGTATTTGTGTAAGTATCTCTTGCACCAAACCTTCCCTTACCTCACCCGAACCTCTGTATATACCAACATTGCCTGCCTCGCGTGCCTCTGCAATTACATAAGTAGCACCGGCTTCTAACTCTGCCTTCATTAATTCTATCCATTTATAGGGTGGCATAATATGAGTTGCATCTTTAGAGCCAACTTCTGAAAAAACGGTTACAATTTTAGACAATTTTTCTATGTAACCACATTTTTCTAAATGTGGAATAATAATTGAACCATCTGAAACCTCTACATGTTTTAAATTATAATCTTTTAAAACTTGAAGATAATCGTCAAATTGTCCTCTAATTAAAAAGGCTTCAAATAATGTGCCGCCTAAATAAACCGGTATATTATGTTCCTGATATATTTCAATTTTTTCGCGTAAGTGGTTCGTTACTAAACTCGTACCAAAACCAAGTTTTACAATATCAACAAAAGGCTCAGCAACAGATAAAAAATCTCTTGTACCCGCTATTCCCATGCCTTTGTCCATAACCATAGTTAATCCGTGTGTTCTTGGCCTATCTGTTCTTTGTGGTAACTGTTTTAATGGAAAATTCATTCTAAATTGTTTTAAAAATGATGCAAATATACTGTTTTACAGGTTTCATAGATTGATTTAGGTCAGTAATACTATAAATGAACTTTTGAATTACAAAATATAACATTATATTTTATGGACTGGTTAAAGTAAGGTTTTAATGCAGAACTATAAACATTAATTAAAATACCATAATATTAACTAATATTATTTTACTTTGCAGACGGTTTTTAAGTAACATATATGCATCGTAAAAAAATATTATTCAGTTTCTCTATTCTATTATTGGTTTCAAGTAATTCTTGTACACTATTTAAACATAACAAAAGTACAGCATCCTTACCGGGTACTTGGCAAGTAACGCCTATTGTTATAGACGGCGACAGTAAAGATTGGCCATCTCCCTATCCTAATTACGACAGTAAATCGATGGTAGCATATTCTACAAGTAACGATAATAACTATTTGTATGTAACTATGGAAACAGGTGATGAATTAACCCAAATGAAAATATTAAAAATGGGTATGACTGTTTCTATTGATACAAATGGAAAGAAATCTCCTCAATTTAATATCAACTATCCATTGCAAAACGATAATACGATGCTTATGGATATTCCGTCTTCAAATGAAAAACAGAAGAATGATACGCATCCTTCAATAAGCACAAAACAAAAAATACAAAAAATAAATGCTATGGCAAAAGAGGCTAATCAATTTGCATTAGACGGTTTTATAAACTGCAATGGTGTATATATGCTTAGCCAAACAACCGCTTGTGGCATAAAAGTGAAGCTTAGCATAGATGAATATAAAGAATTAGTATGGGAGGCTGCAATTCCTTTTAAAGTAATTTATAATAAAGATACACTGAGTTTGGCGGATGCCGGCAAACCAATTAGTGTTTGCTTTGCTGTTAAGGGTATAACTAAACCTGCATCTAAATCAAATGAATCTGGACAAACAACACCTATGGCATCAAATGCAGCCGGAGGCAGGTCTAACTCTATGAAAGGCGGCGGAGGTGGCTTTAACAACTCATCCTCCGACCCCAATTTTCATTTATACGAAAGCACCAAAACTTGGAAACAATTTGGGCTTGCAAAAGGAAATGTAAAATAATTGCATTGGTTTTTTTAGACATTAAAAAGATTTTTTTACATATACAAGTATCATTTGCCTTATAGTATTTCGCTTTACTGAAAGAAATAAACTATATCCATTTTATATGTTGAAAACAGACTAAAAAAATACTGCAATAAATATTTAATATGAAATTAAAAAACAAAATAATATTATTAGTTATTTCTCTGCTTGTATTTCTTATTTCAACAGGAATTTATTCTTATTATGTTTTTTCAGAAATAGCAAATCGTTTAAGTCAAATTGCAAAACAAAATATAGTGCTGAGTGATAAAGTTGTTGAACTTAATTTAAATCACTTGGAACATACAGAATTGTTTAAAACAGTAATTGAAAAAGGCATTTTGATGCAAACACATAACGCATCAAAAGAAACTTATACATCTGCAAAGATAAAATATGCTAATTCTTGTTCCAATTTTGATATAGAAGTAAAAAGTCAATTGCAACTAATCAATAATCCTTTAGAATTTTTATTTTTGATAGACGGAGTGAAGAAAAAAATTTATAATAATTTAGATTCTATTTCTATTTTACATGATATTTGCCAACCCAAATGTTTAAGAGCATTCGATTTTTTGGAAAAAGGAAATTTGAAGGGAGCATTACCTTTAGCAGACTCCTTTTACGAGAATGAGAAAAAATCAATTCACAACTTACGGAACTTTTATCTACCTACAATCATTACTCCGAAATAGCAATAAAGGATTTAGAGAATAGTCAAAATAAGATTTTGTGGGAGCTACTTTTAGTAATATCCATCATTTCCGGTATTGGTATATTTGGTGCCGTGTTCCTTGCACAAAACATCATTAACTCGCTTAACAAAGCAGTGAGTGTTGTAAGAGAAGTAGAAAAAGGTAATAGAAAAATAGATTTCAAGGATATACCGAATGATGAAATTGGTGATTTATTACATACTTTAAAAAAGATGCTAAAGTCATTAGGTATTTCGGAACAATTAATTTTGGAAGAAAAGAGAAAATCAGATGAATTATTGCTTAATATTTTACCTGAAGAAGTTGCCAATGAATTAAAAGAAAAAGGAAGTGCAGAGGCAAAACATTTTAGCAATGTTACCGTACTATTTACAGATTTTAAAGGATTTACCACTGTGGCAGAAAAATTAACACCACAACAATTAGTAAATGAACTTGATGCCTGTTTTAAAGCTTTTGATGAAATAATGGGCAAATATGCTATTGAAAAAATAAAAACTGTTGGCGATGCCTACTTAGCTGTTTGCGGGCTACCTTTACCAAACACCCAACATGCTGAAAATATGGTACATGCTGCAATTGAAATTTTATCTTTTATGGAAATAAGAAAACAATTGTTAGGCGATTTTACGTTTGAGATAAGAATAGGCATACATACTGGTGATGTTGTTGCAGGTATTGTAGGTTTAAAAAAGTTTGCTTATGATATTTGGGGGGATACTGTAAATGTTGCTGCAAGAATGGAACAAAATAGTGAGGCAGGGAAAATAAATATTTCTCAAAATACTTATGAATTAATAAAAGACAAATTTACTTGCTACTATCGTGGCGAAATACAAGCAAAAAATAAAGGTCCACTGGGCATGTATTTCATTGAAAATGAATATTGAATATTAATTTAATCGCATTGGGTTTCATATATAAATATAATAAATTCTATTGTCTGCCATAAATGACTTTGTATGGGTTATCCTATTTTCTTATATTCTTTAAGTTAATAATACTATTTTATGAATGCATTTTGCTCTAAAATTGTACCTTTGCTGCAATTTATTTTCATTAATAAGGCACATAAAATTGACAGTACGAAACGTTTATAAGCAACTATGTGGATTTAAGTCGCAAAACAAATGTGGTTTTGCTGTTTTAGTAGATCCTGATAAGATTGATGAAACCGGAATGCGAAAATTGGCTAAACTTGCAACTATTGCCCATGTAGATTTCGTATTGTTAGGCGGTAGTTTATTAATGGTACAACAATTAGATTTATGCATAAATATATTTAAGCAAGAGAGCGATATTCCTGTTTTGCTTTTTCCGGGTAGCCCTGCACAAGTTACACCCAAAGCAGATGCCTTACTTTATTTATCATTAATCTCCGGTCGTAATCCCGATTTGCTTATCGGTCAGCATGTTGTTTCAGCTCCGGTAGTAAAAGCAAGCGGTCTGGAAGTAATATCTACCGGTTACATTCTTATTGATGGAGGTGTACCTACTACGGTTTCCTACATGAGCCATACATTGCCAATACCTGCCAACAAACCTGAAATTGCTTTATGCACAGCTTGGGCAGGCGAAATGCAAGGTAAACATATTATTTACTTAGATGCAGGAAGCGGGGCAAAAACACCGGTAAACAAAGAAATGATAACAAGAGTAAGCGTCAATATTGAAATTCCGCTAATTGTAGGCGGGGGTATTTGTACGCCCGATAAAGTATATGAAAATGCAAAAGCAGGGGCAAATCTTATTGTAGTAGGTAATGCAATAGAAAAAGACCTTTTCTTAATTAAAGAAATGGCAGAGGCTGCAAAAAGAGTATAATTCATTATTCCGACAATACCCCCAATAGCACTTCCATCTTTGTACCTCTTGAACCTTTTATTAATATTGAGCTATTAATGGGCAAATGTTCTTTTACATAATTACATGCCTCATTTACGGCTGGAAACCATTTATAATTACCATTATTATTATTAAATTCTTGCCCTACCAATAGCACGTCCTTCCAGTCGTGGGTTGCAATCAGTTCAACCAATTCCTTGTGTTCTTTTGCTTCATCGTTGCCCATTTCTTTCATACCACCTATCCATAAAACTTTGTTTGGTAGTTTCGCATCTGCAAAATTTAATATAGCAGCTTTCATACTTGTTGGGTTGGCATTATAAGCATCAAGAATAATATTATTACTACCTTTTTTTAGCCATTGAGACCTACTGTTATCGGGCTTGTATGCGGCTATTGCCTCTTTAATATCCATTACATCTACACCAAAATGCATTCCCACGGCAATAGCTACCATTACATTCGGAAAATTATATTCGCCTACCAAATTTGTATCAATATTTAGTTCTTCATTTTTTAGCATTGTATTTATATGCAAAAAAACACCTTTCATTTCTGCTTTGCCTGTATAATCTGCATTGTTAGTACCATAACTTATTATATTACTAATTCCTTTACTCATTTCAACAAGATAATCAAGGTCCTTATTCAAGAATATTGTACCATTTGTTTCCCGAAGAAAATCATAAAGTTCACCTTTCCCTTTTTTTACCCCTTCTTCCCCACCAAAACCTTCAATATGTGCTTTGCCGCAATTGGTAATTATACCATGTGTAGGCAGTACATATTTGCAATAAGATTCTATTTCTTTTTGATG
>CAIWXG010000234.1 GCA_903916555.1 uncultured Bacteroidota bacterium | reverse complement strand
GTCATTTGTATCATAATTTGATAAGTAATAATTGGATTCAAAGAGAAATAATAATTGGATTCTTGTTATTCTTTAAAGAGAAATAAATCATGTAAGAAATAGTATTCGTAATTTTATTTGTAGTGTTGTTTTTCAAAAAAGGCAAACTCATTATAACAGCAATCGGTATTGCTAAAAGAAAAATCATTTTATACCCAACTAAATTAAAACCATTAGATGTCTTATTTGTACCTGACGGTTTATTATTCAATTTTTTTTCAATGGCATCCCACGATGAAGTAGGAGGCTTTTCGGTATAGTTACCTAATGCATTCTTGAAAAAATCGTCAATATGTTTTTTTTGCTTTTCCATTTTTATTTTTTCTTCACAATAATATTTATCTTCTCTTTTAATCTATTTCTAGCATCGTTTAAATACCAGCGGCTATTATTTTCGTTTAAATTTAAAAGCTTGGCAATTTCTTTATGCGAATAGTTTTCGAAAACGAATAAATTAAAAACCGTTCGCTGCGTGTCCGGTAGTGTTTGTAAAACACTCAATAGTTCTTTATGCGATATTTTTTCTAAGGACTCACTGTTAATGTATGCATCTTCAGGTTGTACCTCCTTGTGTTGTTCCATTGTTTTTTTATTCTTTCTTACATGGTCTGTAATTGTATTAACTACAATTCTTCTTATCCAACCTTCAAAAGCTCCCTGAAATGAATACTGGTCTAATTTTGTAAGTATTTTTAAAAAAGCATCATTTAATATTTCTTGTGCTGCATGTTCATTATTATATAAATATCTTTTTATTATACCGTAAGCAGCAGGTGCATATATATCATATAGTTTTTTTTGTGCACTCCTTTTCTCTGCTATACAATCTTTAATTAAAATGCTAAGGTCATTATTAACGGACATAACCCTATCTGAAGACGATAAATGACTCCTTATATTTGATATTTCAGACAATGTTCCGTATAAGTTTAGTTCCTCTGTGCGCATCAGCCTTATTAGCTATTAACTATGACGTACTATTTTTGAAAAATGTTTGTTCTGAAAAAATATTTTTTTTACCTAACATTTCTGCCCGATACCTCGTCTATATATAATATAGCTTTGTTTTTTTTATAATAAAAGTATAAAAAAAAATGGTTAGTAATTTTATTTTTTATTAGATTGCATAATAATTAGTAATTGCTTTTGTTTTATTCGCTATAAAAAAATTAGTATGAAGAGAAAAGGTTTGTTTATTTTATTTTCTATATTAACTATAAACACATTTGGACAAGTAACACATTTAGACGAAAATTTTGACATTTCATGTAGTACAACCGGTTTGAATTACCCTAACGATTGGACCGAGTATAATGTTATTAATCCGGTAACAAACTTAGCATGGAATTGTGTGCCTACCCATGGCAGATATGGCACCCCCGGGTTACAATGTCTGGGTTATTATAGTTGGGCTTATCATTTAGATACCGCATGGCTGTTTACGCCGCAATTATTATTAAGTGGATTTTCCGGTAGTGTTTATCTCAATTTTGATTCAAAGTATGAAGTTGGTATTGCCGGTAAAGAAGCAAAATTGTCTATTTGTAATTTTACCCGCAAAGATACAAGTACAACCAAAAACCCTATGGACACCCTGTTTTTTTCATTTTTAGATATAACAGATGCCTGCATGCCTATTGTGGGTAATGCGGATTCTTTCGGCTGGGTTACACACCAATTAGACCTCACTCCTTACAAAGCAAGTCCACTTTATATTTCTTTTAGATATACATCTACTACTTCTGATGCAGGTGCTTGGACGATTGATAATGTACACTTAACAACCTTCTTAGTTAATGTAAATAATATTTCAATAGAGACTTTGCCTATTGAGGTAATAGGTAATAGTACGAAAAACAAAATAAGCTTATCTTTAAATGCGACCCAGGAAGGTAACTATAATATAGACATTTTTGACTTATTGGGGACAACCGTTTATAAAAATAAAATAGTATTAAATGCAGGCAAACAGAAAATTGAAATTAATGATTTTGAAAAAGCAGCAGGCATGTATTTTATTAAAATAAGCAACGAAAAGAACTATGGCGTTGTAAAAGCTATTATAAATTAATTTACTTTGCTATCTCTGTCTAACATTGCTATAAATAAATTGAATTTCAAGAATTGTTAAATATTTTTATTCATAAAGAAAGTTACCTAACTTTGATATTGTAAAAGGGCATTGTTATGTATAAAAATTTTGCTTCGTTTCTTTTTGTTTCAATTTTTTGTGGTGGTATGTTTTTTGAATCTTGTAAAAAAGAGCAAGCAGATACACAAGCTAGTAGATTGGTAGGTAATTGGAAAAAAATACAATATGCTACTGACGATAATAATAATGGAATACTAGATGCACAGGAGATACATAATGTGCAAGCCGGCTTTGATGATTATATGTTTTTTAAGGCAGACAGTACCGGTTCTGAAACTGTAAAAGCTAATGGAGAAACAAGTATCTATGCTTTCAGGTGGAATTTGCCTATCGGTGATTCTTTATATAGACAGGGGGTAGGGCATTTAAATATTAGTTACTATATTGTAGATATTACAAGCAGTAATCTTACTTTAGTTTCTAATCAATCTAAAGTGGCTGCATGGTATATTTATGCAAAAATGTAAAAAAGGGTATAATTTTTAAATGACATTATGAAAAATAGGTTATTTAAAAATCAAGAATTATGGATAACTGGAATTCATTATTTACCTATGACCCTATAGATGCATTAGTATCATCAGGCAACAAAGCTGTATCTTTTTTTGCAGCAAAGTTTTTATTAGATAATGAAAATGATAACCCACAAAGCTTGTGGTTATTACCAGAAGCCCGACATATTATAAGTAGGCAACAAAAAGAAGGGTCTTGGAAATATCCTGGAGGCAATACTAAAATTCGTACGCAAGAAAATTATGATCAAATTGAAACATACAGGAATCTTGGATACCTTGTAGAAAGTTTTAGCTTTGATAACAGACATCCGGTGATTTCCAAAGCAGCAAATTTTTTATTTCATTTTCAAAAAGAAGAGGGAGATATAAGAGGAATTCTTGGTAATCAATACACGCCATATTATACTGCAGCAATAATAGAATTGCTTATTAAGAGTGGTTATATGAAAGACGAACGTGTTGAAAATGCTTTTAAATGGCTTAATTCAATACGTCAAAACGATGGCGGTTGGGCAATACCTTTCAGAACACTCAAAAAAAATCTTAATGCTATTGCTGCGGAAACAAAAACTTTGCAGCCAAACAAGACACAACCATTTTCCCATTTGGTTACAGGTGTAGTTTTGCGTGCCTATGCTGCACATGATGAGTATCGTAATGCAATTGAAGCAAAAATAGCCGGTAAATTATTATTGTCTAATTTTTTCAAAAAAGATAATTATCCAGACAGGGCAAGCCCGGACTTTTGGCTAAAATTTACTTTTCCATTTTGGTTTACAGATTTGATTTCGGCTTTGGATAGTCTTTCAATGATGGGTTTTAAAAAAAATGAACCACAAATTGAAACAGCAATACAGTGGCTTCTTTCTCAACAACAGGAAAATGGTATATGGAAATTGAAAACATTGAAAAATAAACACGATTACCAAACGGATTTGTGGTTGTCTTTGGCTATTTGCCGAATTATAAAACGACTTTATACTTAAAAACAACATTCATTGAAAAACAGTTCTTTTTATTTAAAAAACAGAGTAACTTATAGACCTGAAGATTTTCGTAATCACAAAATTTCAAACCATTTTAATGTCAAAATGATATAAAATCTATATAGAGCTTTTAAGTTTTTTAATTTTAAATGCATTAATAAATGAATCAAATTTTAGATGTTTTATAAATAAAAAAAGGAATAGCTATAATAAACTATTCCTTTTTTATATATTTTTAATTTTATTTATTTAAGTATATCTCTTGAAATTACTAATTTTTGAATTTCAGATGTGCCTTCACCAATGGTACATAATTTACTGTCGCGGTAGAATTTTTCAACCGGAAAGTCTTTAGTATAACCATAACCACCAAAAATTTGTACGGCATCAGTAGAAATTCTTACACAAGCCTCTGATGCATAATATTTAGCAATTGCAGATTCTTTAGTCATTTTAAGACCTTTATTCTTTCTGTCTGCTGCACTATAAATTAATAATTCAGATGCTTCAATTTGTGTAGCCATATCTGCTAATTTAAATGCAATAGCTTGAAAGTTGGCAATTGGTTGGTCGAACTGGTAGCGTTCTTGTGCATATTTCAAAGATGCTTCATAAGCACCTTTTGAAATTCCTAAAGATAAGGCTGCAATAGAAATACGACCACCATCAAGTACTTTCATCGCTTGATGAAAACCTTCACCAATGCTGCCCATACGCTGAGTGTCTGAAATGATGCAATTATCAAAAATAAGTTCAGCTGTTTCGCTGGCACGCATACCTAATTTATTTTCTTTCTTGCCGGCAGTAAATCCGGGAGTGCCTTTTTCTACAATAAATGCGGTAACATTATTTTTGGCTCTTGGTTCGCCGGTACGTGCCAATACTACTGCAACATTGCCACTTTTACCATGAGTAATCCAATTTTTAGTGCCATTTAAAATCCAATTATCACCGTCTTTTGTTGCAGTGCATTTCATATTACCTGCATCGCTGCCTGTATTTGCTTCTGTAAGTCCCCAAGCACCTATCCATTCACCTGTAGCTAATTTAGGAAGGTATTTTTGCTTTTGTTCTTCATTGCCAAAATATAAAATATGCCCGGTACATAAGGAGTTATGTGCCGCAACCGATAGCCCAATTGAACTGCAAACTTTTGCTATCTCACTTACAACGGTTACATACTCGAAATAACCAAGCCCTGAACCTCCGTATTCTATAGGTACAAGTACACCCATTAATCCTAATTCGCCTAATTTGTGAAATAATTCAACAGGAAAATGTTGGGTCTCATCCCATTCCATCATATAAGGGCGAATATGCTTATTAGCAAAATCCCGAATCATTTCTGCAATTGAAAGCTGCGTATCGGTAGCACTGAAATTCATATAGTAAAGTGGCATTAAAAACCAACGCAATTTTACAACAATTTTTCTGATAAGCCTGCATAATCATTACTAAAATTAAAAATAAAAAATGGCTCTTTTTATTAAATATATGAAACCGGCTTGTGTTATTTATTGTTTAAGTTTATAGAGCTATTGTATATAATTAGCAAGCAAGAACGATATTTGCCAAATAGGAAATGACCTGAATTTTAAAAGTAGTAGAATTGAAACAACAAGAACAAAAATACAAAATCGGCATTGTTTGTTATCCTACTTTTGGGGGTAGTGGGGTATTGGCAACAGAATTAGGCATTGCATTGTCTGATAAAGGCTATGAAGTTCATTTTATTACTTATAAACAACCGGTAAGGCTGTCAATGGGGTTTCATCCCAATACCTATTTTCATGAAGTAAAAGTACCTACCTATCCGCTTTTTGAATTCCCTCCCTATGAAACTGCATTGGCAAGTGCTATGGTAGATGTAATACTTAAACAAAACTTAGATTTATTACATGTACATTATGCAATTCCTCATGCCTCTGCTGCCTATTTTGCACGTCAGATATTAAAAAAATCGGGCAGGGATATACCTTTCATTACGACTCTGCATGGTACCGACATAACTTTAGTGGGCCGAGACACTACTTACGAGCCGGTAGTTACATTTTCTATAAATGAATCAGACGCTATTACAGCAGTTTCCGATAGCTTAAAAAATGAAACGTATGAGTTTTTTAACATAGAAAAAGAAATACACGTAATACCAAATTTTGTTGATATAAGACGTTTTCACCAAACTGATAAACATCATTTTAAGCAGATGTTAGCACCCGAAGGTGAGCGAATACTAGTACATGTGAGTAATTTTAGACCCGTAAAACGTGTTGCAGATGTAATTAAGATATTTGAAATAGTTAGAAAAGAAATTCCTGCAAAATTATTAATGATTGGCGACGGACCAGACAGGCAAAATGTGGAAGACTTAGCCCGGTCTTTAAATTTATATAACGATATTCGCTTTTTAGGAAAGCAAGAACAAATAAGTGAAATTTTAAGTATTGCCGATTTATTTTTATTACCTTCCCAAACAGAAAGTTTCGGACTTTCGGCATTGGAAGCAATGGCTTGTAGTGTACCTTTAATTGCCTCCAATTCAGGTGGTTTACCCGAAATAAATATACAGGGTGAAACAGGATTTTTAAGCAATGTTGGTGATATAGAAGATATGGCTAAGAATGCAATTTATATTTTGCAAGATATTACACAACTTGCTGAATTTAAAAAACATGCATTAGCACATGCCCGGAAATTTGAAAAACAGCATATTATACCTATGTACGAAAAATTATATTGCGAAGTAATTAGTGCATATCGTGCTGAAAAAGAAAATAGACTACTTACAAAATAGAATACCATAAATATGGTCAAATATTGGTTTCTAAAATAATTATCCTGAAAATTTTAGGATGTAAATTATATTTTATAAATTTACTTTTTTAATTTAAAAATAAGGTAAATGTATGAAAAAATATTTTACATTATTCCTACTTCTTTTTTTTGCTTTTGTTGGGCAGGCACAAATTATAACCACTATTGCAGGTAACGGTACTGCCGGTTTCAGTAGCGATGGCATACCTGCTACCGCCACTGAACTGTCTGCACCTTATGGCGTTGGTATGGACAGTATAGCCAATATCTATATTGGTGATGCCGGTAATAATAAGATACGAAAAATAAATATTGCCGGTATTATTTCTACAGTTGCAGGTATAGGTACAGCAGGTTATAGTGGCGATGGTGGCCCGGCAACACTTGCACAACTAAATTTTCCGTATGGTATGGCTGTAAACAGGGCCGGGTCTATTGTGATAGCAGATATGTATAATAATCGTATTCGTAGCATAAAATCTGAATTTGGAGACATCATAGTAACAATTGGTGGTAATGGCACACCCGGCTTTAGTGGTGATGGTGGTCCGGCAACTTCTGCTCAGATTTATTACCCCCAAGGGATATTTTGGGACGCAGCCGACAATGTTTATTTTGGAGACCATTATAACCATAGAGTACGAAAAATAGACCACAGTGGTATTATTACTACAATAGCCGGTAATGGCACACCCGGCTTTAGTGGTGATGGTGCGGCAGCTACTGCAGCAGAACTTTATTATCCTTCTGGTGTTACAATGGACGCTACAGGTAATATTTACATAGCTGATATGTACAATATGTGTATTCGTAAAATAAATACTGCCGGTATTATTTCTACCGTTGCCGGTGTGGGTGGTGTTTTAGGCTTTAGCGGTGATGGTGGACCGGCTACACTCGCTAATTTAAGATACCCTAAAGATGTTTTTATTAACAGCATGGGTGAAATAATTATTTCAGACCCCGACAATCAAAGATTGCGTAAAATAAGTACTTCGGGTATAATTACAACTATTGCAGGTACAGGAGTTGTAGGCTATAGTGGTGATGGTAGTAATGCAACTGCAGCAGAATTAAATGAACCACAAGGAGTATATGTAGATGACCATGACAATATCTATACTGGAGACTGTACAAATAACAGAATTCGTAAAATAATTTGTCTAGCACCGGTAGTAAGCTCTATATCAGGCTCGGGTATAGATACAATATGTGTTGATAGTACAATTATTCTTACAGACGCAACAATTGGTGGTGTATGGAGTAGTACAAATACTCATGCCGCAGTTGTCGGTACATCAGGTAGAGTTACAGGTGCAACGGTAGGTACAGATACTCTAAATTATTCTGTTTCAAATGTATGTTCTATTACTAAAGTTAGTTATCCTTTATATATTAAGTCTTGTATTTCAACAGATATAGGATTACAAAACAGTGCTGCGCTAATTAAAATGAGTATTATCCCTAATCCTAACTATGGGAGTTTTACATTAAGTATGCCGAGTGCAAAACACAATACTATAATTACTATTTATGATATTCTTGGGAAATTAATTTTAAAAAGAGTTTGTAATTCTAAAAATGGCATTGATGAACAATTCAATTTGAGAAATGTAAGTAAAGGGTTGTATTTCATAAATGCTTATTCAGAAGATTTTAATTATACTGAAAAAATTGTAATCAGATGACTTGTTACTGTAATTGATGTTATTAATAACAACTCTTGACTATTATGTGTAATTATTTTTATTATAAATTTCTAACCATTTTTTCTAATGCTTAATAGAATACTTTGAAAAAATATTTTATAATTGTTTTATGTTTGTTTGCATCTCCTTCTTTGTTTGCCATTAATAAAAATGAAAAAGCAATACGAAATATGTTGGCGGCACAAGTAATAGAATGGAACAAAGGTAATATTGATGGCTATATGCATGGCTATTTTCAAGATGACAGCTTAGTGTTTATTGGTGCTAAGGGATTGAGATATGGATATGATAATACATTAAGAAAATATAAAGAAGCTTACCCCGATAAAGAACATACCGGAATACTCACTTCTACAATTATAAGTATCAAGCGTCTTTCATCAAATTATTATTTTGTAGTAGGTAATTGGCATTTAAAGCGAATAGCCGGTGATGTAGGTGGGGCTTATACATTATTATTAAAAAAAGTAAAGTATAAATGGGTTATTATTTGCGACCACAGCAGTTAATCAATAAATTTAATATTACATAAAGTATAATGTTTTGATAAGAAGTTTAAAATTAAGGTTATGTCTTTTTTACTATATTGTGCCAAATATTAAATTGAGTACTTTTACTTTATTTTTATAACTTTACGAATGTGAGGAAACATTTTTCAAACTATATAGAACATGCAAGTGAAACGCATGATGATTTAGTTTTTATAACAGGAGATTTAGGCTATAATGCGTTAGAAAATTTGAGTTCTAAATTAGGAAATCGGTTTATTAATGCAGGTGTAGCAGAACAAGGAATGATGTCTATTGCTGCCGGTATGGCATCGCAAGGTTATAGAGTCATTTGTTACAGTATCGCCCCCTTTGTTGTTTACAGATGTTTAGAACAAATACGCAATGATGTTTGTTTTCATAATCTGCCTGTTACTATTGTTGGTAACGGTGGTGGCTACGGTTATGGTATTATGGGTTCTTCGCATCATGCTATCGAAGACATTGCTTGCCTTAGTGGTTTGCCGAATATGACTTGTTATATACCGGCTTTTTTAGATGATATGACTCTTTGCCTTAATGACCTATTTCATAAACGCAAACCAAGCTATTTAAGATTAGGTTTAGGAAAGAATATGCCGGGAGGTATGCTTTTAAATGATTTTGGTGCCGGAAAGTTATCGGAAACACACCCAGCAGGTTTGACTATAATAGCACAAGGTCCGGTTGTAAATAATGTTTTTGCAGCACTTGCAACTAATGAATTTAACGAAAATGTTGATGTGTTTGTTGTAAATAAAATGCCACTTATCAGTTTGCCAGCAGAAATAATAAAGAGCATAACTAAAACCCAAAAGGTACTAATTATTGAAGAACATATTTCAATTGGTGGGTTAGGAGCTGCTGTAAGCATTTTAATACATGAATTATCAATAAACGTAAAGCAATTTAAAAGTTTAAGGGCAGAGGGTTACCCCGGGGCTTTATATGGTAGTCAGGCTTATCATCAACAATTAAGTGGTTTGGATGAAAAAAATATTTCTAATATAATAAATTCCTACTTTTAAGGCTCTATGATTCATTTTGAAACACTGCAAGATAAAATTAAAAAATTAGAAGGTCCCATTTTTGTATTTGGGGCAAGTGGCTTTATAGGTGCTAATATTGTAAACGATATTTTCACAGTTCGTAACGATGTATATGCTATAACGCATGATGCAAATAGTGCATGGCGACTAAAATTAGTAGATACCCCTGCAAAAAACATATTGCATTGCGATATAACATCATTCAGCTCTGTTAAAAGCATTTTTGATAAATATAAGCCTAAAACTGTATTTAATCTTGCTGCATATGGGGCATATAGTAAACAAAGTGATACTAAATTAATATATGAGACCAATGTAAATGGTACCGTAAATATTTTAGACAATTGTGCAGGCATTAATGCTTATATACATGCGGGCAGTAGTTCGGAATATGGCACTAATTCGGCAGCACCAAGTGAAAACGATACACTTGAGCCCAATAGTCATTATGCTGCTTCAAAAGTATCTGCTTCATATATAATTAAATATTACGCTGATTATAAAAATGTACCCGGCATCAATCTTAGATTGTACTCCATTTTTGGTTATTGGGAAGAACCGGATAGATTAATGCCCGTAATTATTGAAAAAGCGAGAGTGGGGGAGTATCCACAATTAGTTGAAAAAGAAATAAGCAGAGATTTTGTTTTTGTAACTGATGCAGTAGAAGCTTTTATTGATGCTGCATTAAATATGAATCCTGAAATAATAGGTAAATCTTTTAATATTTGTAGCGGTATAAAAACCACTCTTGGGCAATTAGTTGATGTTATAAGAGCAGAATTTAATATAGCTGCCGAGCCTGTTTGGGGCAAAATGCAAAACAGAAAATGGGATTTAAAGGATTGGTACGGTAATCCGCAAAATACGAATGCTGAATTAGGTTGGGTAGCAAAAACCACCCTTTTTGAAGGTATTAGAGCTACACGGAAGTGGCATGAGGCAATTGAATACAAAACTAAAATTCTACCTGCTTTTCTACAACCAAAGCTAAATGCTAAAATAAGTGCAATTATTGCTTGCTATAAAGATGCGCAGGCAATACCCGTAATGTACGAACGATTGGTGAAAATGTTTAATGAGACAAAAATAAGGTACGAAATTATTTTTGTAAACGATTGTTCGCCCGATAATTCACAAGAAGTGATTGCACAAATTGCAGCTAACGATAATAATGTTATCGGTATTCAACATTCACGTAATTTCGGTTCTCAATCTGCTTTTTTAAGTGGTATGGAAATATCAACCGGTGATGCCGTTGTGCTTATGGACGGTGATTTGCAAGACCCACCGGAAATAATACCACAATTCTACGACAAATGGATGGAAGGGTATGAGGTTATTTATGGCAAAAGAGTAAAAAGAGAGATGTCATTTTTTATGAACATCGTTTATAAAGGATTTTATAGAATCTTTAGTAAATTATCTTATATAAAAATACCCGTTGATGCAGGCGACTTTTCTTTAATGGATAGAAAGGTAGTGAAAGAACTTATAAATTTGCCAGAAACAGAAATATTTTTACGTGGTCTGCGCGCTTGGGTTGGTTTTAAACAAACAGGTGTAGATTATATTCGTCCGGAAAGAATGTTTGGCAGAAGTACAAATAATTTAAGGCGTAATATAGGCTGGGCTAAAAAAGCTATTTTTTCTTTCAGCTTTGTTCCATTAGAAGTATTAAGCTATGTTGGAATATTTCTTACCGGTATTTCTTTTTTAGCCATTATTGCACAAATAATAATAAGGATTTTATATCCCGATATTCCACATGGTATTACTACTATTATATTATTGGTGTTATTTTTTGGTGGTATTCAATTATTAGCAGTTTCAATTATTGGTGAATATATATCCAAGATATTTGAAGAATCTAAAGCAAGGCCAAAATTTATAAGAAAATCTGTAATATATAAAGGGAAGAACTTAAATTCATCAAGTGAAATAGAAAATTTCAAAAAAGATAATCAATCCATAAAATGAGCCAAATAAGTAAATATAATTATATTACAAAAGAATGTTTGTTTTGTAATAGTACCGATGATGCAACGCATCCTGTTTTGTATAAGAAAAACTTTAATGATGAAGATTTAAATGCACAGGTTTTCTCTGCAAGACGTACTACTGAACATTTCCATTACGAAATGGTGAAATGTAGTAAAACAGGGCTCATTTTTTCAAGAAGAATATTAGACGATGCCTCATTAAATGAATTATATAAAGAAAGCTTGGTTACATTTGGCGAGCAAACAGAGTACATAAAAAATGATTATTGGCTCCCGATTGCTTCGCTTGCAAAAAACGGTGGTAATAAAAAAGCTTTAGATATAGGCTGTAGTAATGGTTTTTTTCTAGAGGTATTAAAAGATAATGGTTATGGTGGTGTTTATGGTTGCGAACCCAGCACAGAAGCCAAAGAAATAGCTCGTGCCGATGTAAGAGAGGGTATCCATACAGGTTTCTATGGACCGGGTCTATACCCTGAAAATTTCTTTGATTTAATAACCTGTTTCCAGACTTTAGACCACTTAAGCGACCCCTTAGGTATGCTTAAAAATATGTATATTAATACAAAGCCGGGTGGCAATGCATATTTAATTATGCATAATACCAAAGCATTACAAGCTAAAATATTCAGAGAAAAATCGCCTATTATTGATGTTGAACATATTTACCTTTTTAATAAAGAAAATTTACCTGAATTATGTAAAAAAGCAGGCTTTAAAGTAGTATCTGTATTTGACCTTAAAAATGCCTATCCTTTTAGTTATTGGATACGTATGGCTCCATTACCGTTCAAAAAATTATGGGTTACTATATTTAAAGCACTCGGCATATATAATAAACTGTTTGGCATTAAGGCAGGGAATATGGGTATTATTTTAGAGAAATAACTTATTTTTTAATATT